>JANQKT010000062.1 GCA_028280965.1 Phycisphaeraceae bacterium | reverse complement strand
CAGCGCCCGCGGCGGCAAGCTGTCCGAACGCCGGACCGGCTTCCCCCTTGCGCTGACCCACGACGCGGTCATCTGGGCCGGCGACATCGGCGGGCCGGTGCTCAACCTCGACGGCGAGGCGGTCGGCCTCAACATCGCCCGCTACGGCCGGACCGCGACCTACGCCCTCCCCGCCGAGCACGCCAGGCAGGCCATCGAGCACATGATGCGCGGGCGGTGAGCGCTACGCGTTCGTTAAAAACTCTCTTCCGGAGCCCACCGATGAAGTCAATCCTCGCCTGCACCATTGCCACCTGCCTCTGCCTGCCCTGCCTCGGCGCCGACTTGGATGAAGACGCCCCGAAGGGACCGGCCCTGATCACCATTGGCGAGGGCTACACGATCCACGCCTTCCACGGCACCGCCCGCAACCCGCGGCAGGAACAGGAGCGTGTTTCACAGCAAGTCGGGCCCGGCTTCATCCTCATGCACACCGACACCGAGACCGGCGAAGCGAAGTGGCTCGCACGCACCGGCGAGACAACCGTGCAAACCCGCCGGCCGAGCGTCTACGTCTCGCGCATCATCGGCCTGACTCAGTCCGACACGCATCTGGTCGTGATGTTCTATGAATCCGGCCGGCTGTGGGACCGCGTGCCCCGCACGCTCAACGCGGAGAAGGCGAGCTACCGCTTGTTGGTCATCGAGAAGAAGACCGGCCGAACCGTCCGACGGCACCTGATCGATCCGGGCGAGAGCCGGCCGGCGCAGGTGCCCGACGAAACGATTGGTGCCGGCGTCATTATGGATGGCGACGCGGGCTTTTCCGTCTTCGGCCAGCCGTTTCACATCGGGGAGGACGGCATCGCCGAGCCGGACGGGCAGGAGTAGGCGGCGGCGGGCAGGCGGCGGTTAAGGTAAACCATCGCCCAAACCCGCAAATTATCGGGTTCAGAGCCACTTTCTATTGACCGCCCCCCAAACGCGGTTCATCATTGGGGGCCGGTGAGCCTGCGCGCCCACCGCCCCTGAATAGACCGCTGGATGCCCCCGGCGTCGCCACGAGGAACCGCCGCTTTGCGATACCGATTCAAAGGCCTGATGCGCGAGACCGCCAAGCCCGTCGAGGGGCACGTCGAGGCGCCCGACGCCGAACTGGCGTTCCAGATGATGTCGGCCAACGAGATCATCTGCCAGTCGCTACGCGAAGACCCGGCCCCCGCCCCCGGAAGCAGCCCCGGCGACTTTACGAGCGGGCCGGACGGGACCGGCGTTTCGGCTGAGGGTGATTCGCAAGTCGCCAGCGCGATCGAGTCGGCGCTCGATGTCAGCTCGACGCAGGTCAATGTGGACGACCTCTGGAAGCGCTACCGCGGCCAGCGTGTCCGCGTCTTGGACCGCGACAAGATCCGCAGCAACGTCATGGCCGTCATGACCAAGGCCATCCGGCAGTCCGGCGGGGGCGACCAGAACCAGACCCTCGAGCGCGTCGAACAGGCGCTCAACAAGATGTTCGGCGACAACCAGAACCTCACCAGCGAGTTGTCGCCCCAGCAGACCGCGCTCGAAGACCAGATCACCCGGCTGAGCACCGTCGTGCTGCGGCTGGAGAAACAACTCGCCCAATTGACCATGGCCGTGCGCCGCGGCGGCTACGGCGCCGCCGGAATGGGCGCACCAACCGGCCGGCTGATGAAGCAGGTCCGCGACCCGAAGAACGACAAGGTGCTGCTCGAGATCTTCGAGTCCAACCTCGAGCTGCAGAAACAGATCAAAAAGAAAGAAACGCAAGCGGCTGACCAACCCGCAGCCACAGCACCGGGCGGGAGCCCGGAGCATGGATAAACGGGCTTGGGCAGTACGTGAGAGCGCGTGTTGCCGCACGCCCCGGGCTCCCGCCCGGTGCCATGACTAAAAATCAAACTTACAGATTGGAGCTACTCACCATGACCCAAGCCACGACCATCACCGACGACAGCGGCGCTGTCGAGAACGCCCTGTACATCGGCATCGATCTGGGCACGAGCCGTTCGTCGGTCGTCTCGGCCGGCGGCATCCGCAAGACGCTCGAGTCCTATGTCGGCTGGCCCAAGGACGCGGTGTCGCTCAAGAAGTTCGACGGCCGGGACATCATCTACGGCAAGGAAGCGGTCGACAACCGCCTGTCCCTGGACCTGTACCGCCCGCTCGCGAAGGGCGTGATCAAGTCCGAGGGCGACCAGGACCGCAACCTCGAAGCCGCGCGCGAGTTGATCGCCCGGCTCGTCGAGATGACCGAGCCGGGCCGGGGCGAGTCGCTGTTCGGCGTGATCGGCGTGCCGTCCGAGGCCTCCATCACCAACAAGCAGGCCATCCTCGACGTCGCCAAGGGCACGCTCGACTCGGTCATGATCGTCACCGAGCCGTTCTGCGTCGCCTACGGCATGGACCGGATCAGCGACGTGCTGGTCGTCGATATCGGCGCCGGCACGACCGACCTGTGCCGGATGCACGGCACGGTGCCCGGGCCGGACGACCAGACCACGCTCGACATCGCCGGCGACGATGTGGACGCGCGGCTGCTGGAGCTGATCAAGACGACCTACCCCGACGCGTCGGTCAACCTGACGATGGTCAAGAAGATCAAGGAGAAGTTCGGCTTCGTGCACACCGCGAAGGACAAGATCGAGGTCGAGTTCCCCGTGGACGGCAAGCCGACGCCGCACGATGTGACCGACCTGGTCCGCCAGGCGTGCACGATCCTGGTCGACCCGATCGTCGAGGCGATCCACAAGCTGATCGCGACCTTCGACCCCGAGTTTCAGGCCCAGCTCCGCCAGAACATCATTCTCTCGGGCGGCGGCGGGCTGATGGACGGGCTGAACAAGGCCATCGAAGACAAGCTCGACCGCGTCGGCGGCGCGAGCGTCACCGTCGTCGAAGAGCCGATGTACGCCGGCGCCAACGGCGCCCTCAAGCTCGCGATCGATATGCCGGCGGACTATTGGCAGCAGCTGAAGTAGGCAACACCTTCCAAGGACGGCCGTAGCAGAAGTCTAAGCGGTAAGTCGGGAAATTGATCACAGTGCAGATTTTTTTCTGTTCTGTAATGTTTTCATTGACGGTAGACATCGAAACGACTAACCTTAAGGTGTTATATGCCTCGCCGTTGGAGATAAAATGAAAATCCGCATATTGATTGCTTGTTGCGCTTTGGTTATTACAAGCCCATCTTCAGTTGCAATGCTTACCGCCACTAACATAATCGGTACAGATGGGTCTCCTTCATTATTCAATCAAGGCAATCCTGAGCAGCCATTAATCATCACCAATATTGTTGGTTTAGCACCCACAGATCCAAGCACCCCAGGCGATAATCTGATCATTGGTGGACGCAATCGGACACCCGACCTACTAGTTGAAGACTCATACTTCCAAGCTGGTGCTGTCGCTGGTCCTATTCATGCGACAACGAATCCGCCAGCCTCTAGTATTTCAGCCCAACTATTACTTGAAGCCACAAGCTCAGGTACTGTCGGAGTTGACACTATTTCCTGGACGATCGATGCGGTCCGCAATTATGATGGGCTTGGTACCCCAACTATCGAGACAGCAACGATTACTCAGATTGCTCCATCAATCGATGTCTTTGATGTGACGCTTTCTGTCACAGGAGATGTCGTGGAAGGCGACAAATTCATCGTGCATAACAGCGGAGTGACCAACTGGGCCCTAAACGCACGCGTTGATGTCAATGGTGATGGCAACACGGTACGATCGGTCAATATTGAATCTGAAGACTTTCTATCCATTTCGGGCAGTGATACGAATACGAGTGAAGACTTTAACAATGCAACAGTCACATTCCTTGCATATGAGATCCAGAACGGAGAGTTTGTATCCGGCCAATTCGATGTGACCTTCGATCAAGTCGTACCGGGCGTACAAACTTTTCCAGGTGGAGATCGCTTTGATGTTGTACCGGAACCAACAAGCTTGGCACTCTTCGCCATACCCGCGCTTGTTCTGACAAGACGAAGATAAACTACTCCGCCTCGATCACGATCGGCTCGTCCCGCCCGTCCGCGGTGAGGTTGGCGAACGTCCACACGTTGCCGTCGCCTGCGCGGTCGGGCGTGCTGACGGTCACGGCGTACTTGCCCTCCTCAAAGACGAATGGCGTGAAGGTGCTGCCCTTGACGCGCAGGGCGTAGACCAGCTCGCCGGTGTCCTGGTGGATGACCTTGATGACGAATGAATCGACGCCTGTGACCTCGAACGCCGGCAGGTGGCCGGCGGGCGTGCGCGCGTAGTTCTGGCTCTGTTTGATCGTCCTCGGCCAGCCGCGGTACTGCTGGCTCGGATCAGTCGGGTCGGCGTAGCGCGGCCAGCACTGCGCCTCGTACGCGCGGTTCGTCTTGTCCACAACGACGATCCCGTAGCCGGGCATGCCGTTGTGCAGCGTCGCGGGCTTGTGGCCCATGTCGTTGCCGGGGTTGGTCGCGGCGTAGACGGTGACCTTGTTTTTGAAGCCGTCGAGCCGCGGGCCGAGGAAGTCCTCGGGGTTGGGCACGGCGTAGGGATTCGTGGTCTCCGGCGCCCAGGCGCGGGGGTAGAAGTTCGCGACCGAGGGGACGCACAGTGACCAGACCGCGTCGCCGTGATCGTCGATGCCGTGGTGCACGAGCGTCGCCAGGTGCTGGTCGCCGGCCAGGTGCAGGGCGAAGGCCTTGCGGAGCTTGGCCAGCGCCTTGTTGCGCCCGGTCTGCGGCCAGCCGTTGGAGTCGAGGTCGGCGATGAGGTGGCCCAGGTTCCCGCCGTGGTGCGTAGCCATGTTCGCGAAGACCGTCTGGCTCAGCGCCATCTTCATGTCCACGCCCTTCCAATCGCCGGCCCAGTCCTCAAGGAAGTCGAGCTGCCGGTCGCCGAGCAGCTTCATGCCTTCCAGATCAAGGTCGGCGGTGTCGAACGCGGGGTTGTTGTAGTGGTCCGGCCGGCCCGTGCCCGAAGGCGGCAACCCCTGGCCCGCGCAGCCGTTCTTGAACATCCGGTCGGCAAGCACCGCGAAGCTCACCCGGCCCCACTTCACATCGCTCGTGTAGTAGCTGATCCCCTGCTCGATCGGCGTCGAGTCGGCGGGGTCGGGCAGGTGCGCGACCTGCGTGCGGTGCACCATCTGCACGAAAGGCGCGGGATGCACGTACCCGCCGTGGTGGTCCCGGCCCGGGCTCTTGCGCCCGCCCTGCCCCCAGATGTTGCCCTGGTACACGTCGTGGTCGTCAGGGATCGTGACCGTCGGGATGTCCTTCATCAGGTCGCGGTAGCTGATGACAAACAGGTACCACTTATAAAGGTAGTCGAGCTCGATGTTCTGCCGGTCGGGGAAGGTCGGGCTGCGGCCTTCGTAGACCTGGTCGCCGGAGAAGAACAGGAGGTCGGGCTTGTGTTGTTCGACCTTGCTGGTCAGGTCGGCGTGGGGGTAGTA
>JANQKT010000023.1 GCA_028280965.1 Phycisphaeraceae bacterium | reverse complement strand
GACCGCGGGGAAGGCCCAGTGGGTCAGGTCGCTTGCATCATCGGTCAGGTGCCAACCGTTCAGGTCCAGCGCGGTGTCGCCGGCGTTGTACAGCTCGATCCAGTCGGGGCTGTCGCCGTCTTCATCCAGCAGCACCGCGTCGTTGGACGCCAGGAACTCGGTGATGATCGGGACCGCGGAGAACAGCAGCCGCGGCTCGAGCGGCTCGAGGCCGGCGGGCGCGGATACCGCCGGCCGGCTGCTGGAATTCGATTGGAACGAAAAGAACTTCACCTATTAGTATTGTCTAAAATGGCACCAATCTTTCCTTTAACGTAATTATTTTAGCACAGGGGCTTGACTCGCTGAAGGGCTTAAGCTCCCGTAACTGCTGGTCGAGCCCTTATTGGAATCACTCCGGTCTTACAAAGGCAGGTGCCGCCGTGTCGCGATGAACGCGAACAGCCCCAGGGCCGATGCGGCCGTTGCGGGCTCGGGCACGTTCGCGGCCTGGGTCGGGCCGGTGAAGGCCGCGAACGCCATGCCGAAATCCGCGTCATCGACATCGCCGTCGCCGTCGAGGTCGGCCGAGGGGTTGGCGGGCGGCCCGGCGCCGGGGCCGGTGAACGCGGCGAAAGCCAGGCCGAAGTCGGCGTCATCGACATCACCGTCGCGATCAAGGTCGGCGCCGGCGCGGGTGACCACGCCGTTGCCCGCGGCGTCCATCACGATCCCGTGCTGGCCGAAGGGCAGGTCAACGACGTCGCCTGCGTTGCCGGTCAGGCCCGTGCCAACAAACCACAGCAGCCCACCGACCTCGGCCGTACCGTCGCCGGCGTCGAACAGGTCGAACAGCGCCTCCATCTCGATCACGTTGTAGCCCAGGTCCGCGTCTTCGCCGGCAGTGTATAGCGCGCGGGCCTTGCCCTCGGTCAGCGCGACGCTGTAGAACCCGACATCATCGATCAGGCCGTCGAAGTGATTGTTGCTGCCCAGGTTCTCCGCGTCCGCGCCGATGTAGATGTTGCTCTGCGAGCCGGGGAAGGTGAAGATCGGCCGATCGGTCCCGCTGGGTACCTGGACGCGCGAATTGTAGCGCACCCCATCAACGTAGAAGACGACATCGGACAGATCGTTCTCGTGCTTGTTGGGCAGGACGACGGCGACGTGATGCCACTGGCCGTCGTTGATCTCGGGGTTGTCCGCCCAGGCGATCGTGTTGCTGCGGATGTGCAGGTGAAGCACGCCGTCGGCGACGCGGATGTTAAACTCGCCGTTGGGCCGGTTGTCCTGGCCGTAGCCGAAGACGGTGTCGAACTCGGTCGTGGTGGTGTTGACCCAGGCGGAAACGGTGCGCTGCTCGCCCTCGGTGACGGGCGCGAGCCCGCCGGCGGTCTTGACGAAATCGCCGTTGTTATCGAAATCCAGCGCGTTGCCGAACTTGCCTGCGGCGGCCTGCGGGTTGCCGTTGGCGTTGCCGCTGTAGTACAGGTCGCCGAGCGTGCCGGTGTTGCTGAAGCTGCCGGCGCCGTCGGGCTCGTCAAAACTGTAGTGCAGGAGAAGGCCCTGGTGATCCACGAAGTCGAGGAATCCGCTTGTTTCGTAGGCGGTTTCCGCGCCGCTGGCGTCGATGGTGAGCGTACCGGTGAGTTGGCCGGGGCTCGCCCCGCCGACCCCGCCGGTCGAGGCCTTGCTTGGCTGCCAGTAGTTGCCGCCGCCGCCCTGGAGATCGACCTGGTAGAGGTTGGCGGAGATGACCTCGCCATCGACCTCGTAGACGATGTAGTTGGTCCCGCCCGAGCCGAGCGGCGGGTTGCCGTGGACCAGCTGCACAATGTCGCTGGCGTTGTCCTTGGTCGCGGTGACGGTGTGGACCTCGCCGCCGAAGTACGCGCGGACCTTGCCGCCCTGCTGGTGGCTGTGGTCGCGGAGCACCTGCCAGAGCGCCGAGTCTTCCCGGCCGTCCATCATCATCCCGCTGGACGCCTGCTTGCGCACGCCCGAGAGGATCGGCGTATGACCCTGGACGATGACGTGATCGATCGTCGGGTCGTTGTCCGCCGCGTTCAAGACGGCCTCGACCCAGCCCAGGTGCGTGCCGGGGTTGGCCGTGTTGCCGGTCACCTCGCCGGTCACGACACCGTGGTTAGGGTGCAGATTGGTCGTCGGACTCTCGTAGCGGAAGACATCGACGGTGAGGAACAGGACGTTGTTGACCTGCCTGATGAATGAGCCCTCGTCGTACTGGCTGTTGGACGAGACCTGCGGCGCGGTCGAGGAAATACCATTCCACTGCGCGGGGAGGTTCAGTGGATCAACCATGTTCCGGCCGAAGGCCTGCTTCATGGTGTCGACGTGCTGCGCGCGGCTGCTGCCGGAGTTCCAGCTGTTGTCGCCGATGTCGTGGTCGCCGATCGCGCCGATGACGGTGTCGAAGCCGTTCTGACGGAACAACTCGCGGTACCAGGAGAAGTAGACGTCGGCGGCGTTGTTGATGGCGTTGAAGGTGTTGCCACCGCCGAACATCGACTGAAGGTTGCCCGAGCTCTGCGGCCAGCGCCCGTTGATGAGGTCGCCGGCGGAAAGGAAGGCCTGCGGGCTGCCCCCGGCGTTGGTGCGCATCTCGGTGAGCAACTGGTTGTAGGTCGCGGCCATCTGCGCGGTCACGCTGTTGTTGCCGCCAGGCGACCAGCCGCTGGCCTGGACGAGGTTGCCGGCGTAGCTCGCGTCGTAGAGCGCCGCGATCGCCGGGTCCGCCCCGCCGGAGAGGTCGGCGACATCGGAGTTGAACAAATCGGGCGAGCTGACAAACGTCCAAGACTCGGCGCGGGTATCGGTCGAGACGGAGGCAAGCATCAGACAAAGAGCGGCGGTAGAAAAAGTTCGCATCATGGGTTGGGGATCACGGTGACATTGTTACGGAAAGCGATCTGCTTGGCGTTGCGGTCCTGCGCGACGCCGGCGATGAAGATCGGGTCGCTGGTGCGGTCCCAGAAGATGTTGTCCGGGGCGTTCTCGTTGCCCCCGCCGTAGTTCGTGCCTTCAACCAGAGGTGAGTCGACAAACTCGGTGTGGTTGTCGTTGAAGCTGACCGACCCGATCCAGCCGAGCTGGTCGGACTTGGTCCACAGGCCTTTGATCGAGTTAACGTTGCTGGAGACGCCCGAGAGCATGCGGTCCGAGACGACCACCGCACTGGCGTTGGCGGTGTCGCGCCACTCGCGCAGCCGGCCCTGCCAAGCGCCATTCGTGCGATTGTTCTGGCTGCGCCAGATCAACGATAGCGCGTAGGAGTGGATGCTGTCGGTGTTGGGGTTGTACAAGCCGTCGGCGGCGGTGGCGTCCCAAGGCTCGATCTCGGAATTGGTTTCCGCGGGGCTCACGAGGTAGTCCGCCGTGACCACGTCGTCTTCCAGCAGGACCGCGAAGCGTGCGTTGACATGCCCGCCGATGTACCCGCCGACGTTGGCAGCCGAGAAGGTGCGGATCTTGTCCGCGTCGCTGAAGATCTCGCCCCAGTTGCGCCCGCGCGGGTCGTCCACGCCGGCGTAAATGCCCTTATTTGATTGGGAGTGCAGGAAGAACCCCTGCTGAATCCCGCGGACCTGCGTCGCGTTTTGCAGCTGACGCGCCGACCGCCGGGCCTCGCCCAGCGCCGGCAGCAGGATCGCGATCAGCAGCGCGATGATGGAGATGACCACGAGCAGTTCAATCAGCGTAAAAGCACGACGTCGTTGCAGCATGACGATCTCCGTTGCGGGGCACGCGGGTGAGGGAAACCCGCCCGGCGCGGTGAAACGCCGGGCGAGCGAAGGAGAACACTCGGTTACGCGCGCCGACGCCGAGCACAAAGCAGGCCGCCCAAACCCAGCAGCGCGAGGCTGGCCGGTTCGGGCACGGACGCGGCGGCGCCGGGGCCGGTGAAGGCCGCGAAGGCCAGGCCGAAGTCCGCGTCGTCGGTGTCGGTATCACCGTCGAGGTCCGCGGCGGGGTTGCCCGTCGGCACGCCCGGGCCCGAGAACGCGGCGAAGAACAGCGCGAAGTCCGCGTCATCGACGTCGCCGTCCTGATCGAGGTCGGCGTCGTCAAAGCCGCCACCGGCGGACTTCTCGATGAGGATGTTATCGATGTACGCGCCGCGGTTGCCGCCGCCGCCGTAGAAGATCTCGAACGAACTGATCTCAGAGATCGCGGGGTTGCCCGTGCCGGTCTGCGGGTTGCGCGAGCCGATATCGAACATCTCGATGTCATCGACCCCATCAAACAGACCATCGCCTTCCCAGTCCACGCTGACCTTCGCGCCGGTGACCGAGTCTTCGGCGGTCGGATCGGTGATCTCGACGCGCAGCCGGATCAGTGTGCCCGAACTCCAAGACAGGTAGCTATCGACTTCGGGGTTCTGGAAACCGTTGTTGATAAACGGTTCATCGTTGTTAAAGGAGATGCCCGTCGTCTGATTCGCGGAGTCCAGCCACTTGACACGCTTGTTGGTGTCGATCCCGAACTGAACAACGTAAGCCTTCGCGTTGCTCGGGTCATCGAACGAGAACCGGATCTCTCTGCCGGCGCCCTGCCGCGCCGCGTAGAGATCGACGTCGAAGATCAGCGATTCGCCGGCGGCGAGATCGACCGATTCGGTAAGCAGGCCGCGGACCCGGTTGCTCGCGTCGGTCGAGAGGACCGTGTCCATGACAAACGCGTTGTTGTCCTGTGCCGCGTTGGCAACGATCCCGCCGGGGTTAAGCCCGCCGTTGCCTGAAAGAGCCCAGGAACCGACCGAGGTGCCGGCGTTGAGGTTGGCGACGTCGGCGTTGGCATCGCCGTTGGTGTTGTCCAGCGCCGTCCCCGCGACGCCGGTCACCGCCGTCGAGCCCTCGAAATCGGCGCTGAAGAGGGTGACGGCCGAGGCCGACCCGATCAGGCCACACGCGGCCGTTGCCGCTACCAGTTGACGCAGTCCAAACATGTTCAAACCTCCTGAGAAAAGGGGAAAAAGCGTAGGGTTCTTGCGGTATCAGTCTGCCGGCTCGATCAAGACCCGGACCTGATCGATCATCGACGCGGCGAGCGTGAGGGTCACACGCGTCCGGTCTTCGCTGATCTCAATCGCGTCGTCCGCGTTACTCACCTCGATGCCTCGGCCGTTGCCAGCGTTGTAGTGGTCGGCGAGATTCTTGAAGTCACTCCGCAGCGGGAGATCGAGCAGCGGCAACGCGCACACCGCATCGGTTTCGTAGAGCAGGTTGCCGTCCACGATGACCGCGACGACCGGCCGCGAGAACGTGAGTGTCGCGGTGGCGGTGGGCACGTCGTCGGCCCGCGCATCCGGCGTAGTGCCCGGGTCGAAGTGCACAAGGAACGAATCAACACGCAGGCCTGCGGCGACAGGCTCGGCCTTGTTCCGCAGCCCCGCGCCGGTGTACCGCCCCGGCCGGGTCAGCGCCGCGTCGATCTCACGCGACAGCACAACACCCGTCCGCTCGCGCACAACGCGCATCAGCTTGTCATCGATCAGCTGCCCCATCGCGAGGCTGGCCGGCGTCTGCCGCAGGTACTCGGCCCGGCCCTCGATGCGCGGGCGGTACCGCACATCTGCTAAATCACGGGCGAACACATGCGCGTGGTCCAGCGGCTCGGCGAGGCCGATCCGCCCGGTCTCGGCATCGACCGATGCCTGGGCCCCGGCACGCAGCGGGATCTTCGCCGGCTCGGGGTTCTGTTCGGTCGCGCGCTCGGACAGCTCGACGAGCCCGGAGAACACAGCCGCCAGGGTCTACCCCGAGCCGGCGAAGATCCCGCTGCGTGCCGGGGCCCAGGCATCGGTCGATGCCGAGACCGGGCGGATCGGCCT
>JANQKT010000257.1 GCA_028280965.1 Phycisphaeraceae bacterium | reverse complement strand
GAGCATGACATCGCGGAGGAACTGCGGGCCCTCGAACCACCAGTGGCCGTACAGCTCCGCGTCGAAGGTGCAGACGACGACGCCGGGCTTGCCGGTCTGCTCCTTGTACGCGTACAGCCGCTGCTTGATCATGTCGCAGAAGTGGCTGGCGTGCTGGTGCAGCTTGCTGTCGATGTCCTGCGGGTAGTACAGGTGCTTGTCGCCGAGGTCGACCTTGTTGCCGGTGATCTTCCAGTAGCGCAGGCCGCGCTTGGGGCCCCAGGCCTTGTGGAACTCGAGGTACTCGCCGGACGCGGGGTAGCCGAAGTCGCCGGACCAGACCTGCTCGCAGGCGACCTGGTCGCGCGCGAACGCGATCGCTCGGCCCAGCCCCGTGCCGTCGCTGTTGACCCAGTGCGCCTCGTTGACCGACCGCCAGCCGCGGTCGGCGTACTTCTCCGCGTCCTCCCAGCCGACCTTGTGCCATTCGTCCTGGTCGTAGACGTACTCGCTGCGGCACCCCTCGATCAGGTGGTTCTCGACGAAGAAGTGTGTGATGCCTTCGTCTGCAACCAGGTGCTCGACGCCGACACGGTAGTCCTTGTGCCCCCAGTTGATCGGCGGGTCCCACGGCCCGCCCGGCCGGTACGCGCATTCGGGCAGCCACATCCCCGTCGGCTTGAACCCGAGGATGCGCTCGCTTGATGCAACGCCGGCCCGCACCTGCGCGCGGATGGAAGCATCTTCGTAAAGAAGCGGCATGTAGCCGTGCGTCGCGTTTGAGGTCAAGAGCTCGACATAGCCCTTGCCGCCCTCTTGCTGATTCGAGCGCTCGGCGAAGGCTTTCGGGATGTCCCGATCGATGTCGTGGAACTGCGCCAGCAGGCCGGTATAAAATTTTTCCCACCGCTCGGCGAGGTAGAGCATGTGCCCGTTGTCGAGCTTCTTGAACTCGGCCTGGTCTTGTCTCGCTTTTTCCGCGCGGTCGTTGAGGTAGTGCTCAAAGCCCTTCTTGAAGTGCTCGTGCGAGAGCTGCTCCAGCAGGACGGGCGTCAGACCCATTGTCAGCTTGGGGTTGCCGTTGAGGAACGCGCACTCGTCGAGCATCGCGAGGATCGGCAGGTAGGTCTCCGCCGCGGCCTCGTAGAGCCAGTCCTCGCCGTGCGGCCAGGTGCCGTGGCGCAGGACATAGGGCAGGTGGCCGTGCAGGACGAGGCAGAAGCTGCCGATGGTATCGCTCATGGGCGACATCGTACCGCGCTATTTCACGGGCGACGCGCAGCGTCCCGTGCGGATCGTGATTGACGGTTTGAGCAGCACGCCGTGCGCGGCGGCTACACCATAGGGCGGTTATGGGCTGACGAGGTCCAGCACCACCAGCACCGGCGCATGATCCGACGCAACCGGCTCATCCAGCACCTGCACATCGATCACGTCCCACGCGCCGGCCGGCCGGGCGAAGACGAAGTCGATCCGTCGGCGGGGGCTGTCCGAGGGGATCGTCGGCTGCGGGTCGCCGAAGATGAGCGCGGTGTCGGTCCATCGGCGGGCGATCTCGTTGTAGGCGTCGGTGCCCTCCGTGAAGTTGAAGTCACCGGCGATGATCCCGCGCCGGGTCGGGTGCAGGACCAACTCGTCGTTGATCTGCTTCGCCTGGTTCAGCCGGGTCTTAGCCGACTGGTGGCACAGGTGCGTGCCCGCGAAAACGATGGACGGTCCGTCATCACCCCACGGCCTGACCTCGGCGACGGCGACAGCGCGCGGCTCCTGGTTGCGCTCGGCCCGCAGCGCGATCGTATCGGCGAGTTCGGGTTGGATCGGTGTCTTGGACAGGATCGCTTCGCCGTAGCCGCCGCCGTCGTAGGGCATCGCTTCTGCAAAGTAGTGGTACATACCCGTCAGCTCGCCGAGCTTCGCGGCCTGGTCAACGCCGGACGACCGGCCGGTTGCGCGATCGACCTCCTGCAACGCAACGAGGTCCGGCCCGGCAAGTTTGATGATGTCGGCCAGGCGGTTGTAGTCGAAGACACCGTCCTCGCCCTCGCCGTGATGGATGTTGTAGGTCAGCACCCGCAGGCGCAGGGGCTCATCGGTTGACTCGGCCGGGGGCGCAGCGGCGCAACATGCGGTTAGGGGCAGGAGGCAAGTGAGCAGCAGGAGTAGAGATCGCGTCATGCCGGGATGATATCGCAGAGACGCCGTTTCGCGGGTGACGCATAGCGTCCCATGCGGACGATCTCAATTGTCGTTAGAAAGGGATGCTACGCGTCACCCGTGAAACGTATCATTCTATGAATCACGACAAGCCTGCCGATACCCTTGTTATGTCCGATCTTGATCCTACAACACTGAACCCCGACACTACCGCCCCGCTGGCCCTGGCCGGCAAACACCTGCACTTCGTCGGCATCGGCGGGTGCGGGATGTCCGGGCTGGCTCGCATGGCGGCGAAGCAGGGCGCGCACTGTACCGGCACAGATATGACCGAGTCCGACACGGTCGGCATGCTGCGTGACGATGGGATCGACGTTGCGTTGGATCAGTCCGGTACCGCCCTGCCGGATGAGCTGGACCTGCTCGTCATTAGCGCCGCGATCAAGCCGATACACCCGGAAGTCGTCGAGGCAACCCGTCGGGGTGCGCAGGTGGTCAAGTACGCCCAGCTGCTCGGCCGGCTCATGGTCGGGCGCGTCGGCGTCGCGATCGCGGGCACGCACGGCAAGTCCACTACGACCTCCATCCTCAGCCACATCCTCATCCAGACCGGGCTCGACCCCTCGTTCATCGTCGGGGCCCACTGCGAGCAGATCGGCGGCGGGGCGCGGGTCAGCGCCCGGCGGGGCCCGGACGAGGTTCTCATCGCCGAGGCCTGCGAGTACGACCGGTCGTTCCACAATTTCTACCCGACCCATGCGACGATCCTCAACGTCGAGGCGGACCACCTTGACTTGTATTCGTCGATCGACGAGATCGTCGAGGCGTTCAACATCTTTGCGCAGCGCGTTCCGGCGCACGGGTCGCTCTTGATCCACCACGAATCGCCGCACCGCTTGGCGATCACGGCGGGCATCGATGCGATCGCCGAGACCGTGGGATTCATGCCACAGGCTGATTGGCGTGTCGGCGTGCGGCTCGGCAACGTCCGCCTGCACCACAGGGACAAGCCGGTTTGCGAGTGGGTCAACCCCATGCCCGGCGACCACTTCGCCTACAACGCCGCCGTCGCCGCGATCACCGCAAGACGGCTCGGCGCACCGTGGGACGGGATCGGCAAGGCCGTCGCGTCTTTCGCGGGCCTTGATCGCAGGATGCAAACGCTCGGACAACGCTCCATTCCGGGGGGCAGCGTGACGGTCATCGATGACTACGGCCACCACCCCACCGAGATCGATACGACCCTCCGTGCGCTGCGTCAGCACCACGGCCCCAAGCGGCTGGTCTGCGTCTTCCAGCCGCACCAGCACTCGCGCACCCGCCACCTCATGGAGCAGTTCGCCACCAGCTTCAGCGAGGCGGATATCGTCATCGTCCCGGAGATCTATTTCGTTCGAGACTCGGAGCAGGAGCGCCAGGCCGTGACCGCTGGGCACCTGGTCGAACGCCTGCGCAGGCAGGGCGTGACCGCGATGCACCTGCACCCGTTCGAGGCGATCGTCGAGCAGCTCGAACTCATCACGCAGCCCGGCGACCTGGTTGTCACGATGGGCGCGGGAGATGTATGGAAGATCGGGAACGCGTACCTGGGCGGCGTGTAGCGGGCGACGCGCCGCGTCCCGCTCGGAGTCTGTCAGATCACGATCTGACAGACT
>JANQKT010000235.1 GCA_028280965.1 Phycisphaeraceae bacterium | reverse complement strand
TGCTCTTCGAGGCCCGCGGCCGCGGGCTCGGGCCCGACGCAGCCCTCGGGCTTTCTCGCCCCATGAGCCTTGCCGAAGGTGTGGCCGCCGGCGATCAAGGCGACGGTCTCCTCGTCGTTCATCGCCATGCGCCCGAACGTCTCGCGGATGTCTCGCGCCGCCTTGAGCGCGCTCGCTTCGCCGTTCGGTCCTTCGGGGTTGACGTAGATCAGGCCCATCTGCACCGCGCCCAGCGGCGTCTCCAGCTCGCGGTCGCCGGTGTACCGCTTGTCGTCCAGCCACTCGGTCTCCGGGCCCCAGTACACATCCTCTTCCGGCTCGTAGACGTCCGGCCGACCGAACGCGAAGCCGAACGTCTTGAAACCCATGTCCTCCATCGCCTGGTTGCCGGCGAAGAGCAAGAGGTCCGCCCACGACAGCTTGTTGCCGTACTTCTGCTTCACCGGCCAGAGCAGCCGGCGGGCCTTGTCCAGCGAGACGTTGTCCGGCCAGGAGTTGAGCGGGGCAAAGCGGTTCTGCCCGCACGACCCGCCGCCGCGCCCGTCGTGGGTCCGGTACGTCCCCGCCGCGTGCCAGGCCAGGCGGATCATGAGCGGGCCGTAGTGCCCGTAGTCCGCCGGCCACCAGTCCTGCGAATCGGTGAAGACCTGGTTGAGGTCCTGCTTAAGCTGTTCGACATCGATCGTCTGGACCGCCTCGGCGTAGTCGAAGCCGGCGTCCATGGGGTCGGACTTCTCGCTGAACGCGTGCAGGATACGGAGGTTCAGCTGCTCGGGCCACCACCGCTGGTTGTCGGAAACCGCCTTGGCCGGCGGGCTCGCGGCGCCGTGGTGGAAGGGGCACTTGCCGTTCGAATTCGCGTCTGACATCTTTTTTCTCGGGGTTTAGGGGTTGAATCGCGCCCAGCATAATCTGGAATGATTCTAGTATAGGCGGTATCCCGACGGCGGGCGCGACGGGGTTGGATGTTAATGGGAATGGGGAAAACCCTGGGTGGCCGGGGTGGAGCCTGCGACCCCCCGGAACGAATCGTCATAATTCGATTGAGTGCCATTCGTTCCGGGGGCTCGCCAAGCCTCGACACCGGCCACCCGCCGCATGCGATACGATCCGCTTGATGAAGCGGAGCACCGTCATCATCGTTCTTGCTCTGCTGCTCCCGACCGGCGCGGTCTTGATTCACCTTGGAGACGCCCTCCTGCGTCACCGCTACGAAGATCGCGGTGCGGGGACATTCCATGGTTTTGTCAGAGGTCATCTACACAGCGAATCAGGCCATTACTGGATCATCTTTGAAGGCAGATCGGAACCGCGTTGGCACTGGTCGAATCCAGGCAATTACGTGTATCAAACATTGACAATCGAATGGGATACAGGCGGGGCCGTCGGCGAGGGCGAATTAGACCTCCCAACACTAACCATGACATCGGATGGAACAACGCTCCAGTTCACGGAGCAGGCCTTAGGCGATTTGCTTCACGCGCAATACAGTTGGCAAGAATCACCTTCTCACGCTGAGATGAAAGAGCTGTACGCATTAATCGTTTCTGCCGGCCAAGGTACGCTTCCGCCTCCACGCCATCACGGCCACAGTTTCGAAGGGCCGCTCTACGGTCACCTCACCCACTTCTCTTTGGGCACACGATATCCACACGTACTATTCGCCTGGCCCTTGGTTTGGCTCGGCATCGTGGCCTTTGCCCTGCTGAAGCAAAGACCGCAGGCCGCGGCCGGTCGCACCGAACACGCATATGAGTGAGAGCAACGGTTGTGTGCTGCCGCCCGGTATTCGTTTCATGATTCAACCGCCGGGGCACGGCCGGGCGGACGGCTAACCGAGCGAGTTTCAAGAGGATGCGGCTTGAAGCAAGCCGTAACGGCATGAGATTCGCCCACCCGGGCGTGGCCCGGCGGCTGCCGCCCCCTCACAACAACCCCACCGGGTCCACATCCACCGCGGTGTGCTGGTCGCTGATGAGTTTGCCGCGGTTGCGCAGCTCGGTCATCAGCCGCTGGATCGGGCCGGGCGTGTCGGCGAGGAGCTGGACCTCGAAGCGGAAATGGTCGGCGACGCGCGCGATCGGGCACGGGTGCGGGCCACGCAGGCGCACCGCAGTGCCGAGCGCGGCGTTGGCCGCGTGCAGGTCGTTGGCCAGCTCGGTCGCCCGGCTAAGCGCTTTGACGTGGTCGGTGTCGCGCAGGACGACGCGCGTCAGGCGGCCGGCCGGGGGCAGGCCCATCTCGACGCGCGTTTCGAGTTCAGCTTTCGCGAAGCCGGCGTAGTCGTGCTGGGCGGCGAGCGCGACCGCCGGGCTGTCCGGGTTGAACGACTGAATCACCACACGCCCCGGCTCTTCGCTGCGCCCCGACCGCCCGGCGACCTGCGCGATGAGCTGGAAGGTGCGCTCGGCGGCGCGGAAGTCGGGCATGTTCAAAGACGTGTCGGCGCTGACCACCCCGACCAGCCGGACGCCGGGGAAGTCCAGGCCCTTGGCGATCATCTGCGTGCCCAAGAGGATGTCGATCTCGCCGGCCCGGAATCGGTCCAAGACCTTGCGGTAGTCTTCGGCCCGGCGCATCGTGTCCGAGTCCATGCGCGCGACCACGGCCCCCGGAAGCTTGACCGATAGTTCTTCCTCCACCCGCTGCGTGCCCAGCCCGAAGGTCGTGACCCGCTTGCCGCAGTCCGGGCACACCCCCGGGAGCGCTTGCTCGGCCAGGCAGTGATGACACCGAACAACCCCGCCCAGCGGCAGGCGCTTGTCCTTGTGGTACACCATCGTCGCGTCGCAGTGGTTGCAGGCCATCATCCACCCGCAGTGGTGGTCCGGGCAGGCGATGTAGTTTGCGTAGCCGCGCCGGTTGAGCAGCAGCATCGATTGCGCCTTGTTTTCAAGGGTTTGCTGCAAGCGCTGCTCCAGCCGGCGAGACAACAGGTGCACGCCCCGGCGGTGCCGGCGTTCCTCGACGAGATCAACCACCTCCACCGTCGGCAGCTCCATCCCCGGCACGCGGTCGGGCAGAGACAGATACCCGAACGCGGGCTTGGGGTCGCCCACCGCGTTGTAGTAGGACTCCAGCGAGGGCGTCGCGCTGCCGAGCACGACCGGCACGCCCGCCAATTGCGCGCGCTTGATCGCGACGTCGCGCGCGTGGTAGCGCGGGAGCTGGTCCTGCTTGTACGAGCCGTCGTGCTCCTCATCGACGACGACCAGGCCCAGCCGCCTGACCGGCGCGAAGATGGCGGAGCGCGCGCCGACGACGATGGGTGTGTCGCCACGCTCGATCCGCCGCCACTGCGCGTGCCGCTGCGCCGCGGTGAGGCCCGAGTGCAGCACGGCGACCGAGTCGGGCCCGAAGCGCGCGAGGAAGCGCCCGACCGTCTGCGGGGTCAGGGCGATCTCGGGGACGAGGACGATGGTGGCTGGCACGGATTCCAAGGCACCGGCCGGGCGTAGCCCGTCGGCTATTGCAACACCGCGCTCGGAATCAGCCGCGACGGGACGCGTCGCAGGCGAGTGCTCTAGCACCGCCTCGATGAGCCGCAGGTAGACCTCCGTCTTCCCGCTGCCGGTCACGCCGTGCAGGACGTGGACGCCGAAGCGGCCGCGCGACTCGACCAAGGCGTCCAGC
>JANQKT010000232.1 GCA_028280965.1 Phycisphaeraceae bacterium | reverse complement strand
CAACCTCCAGCTCTCGCACGCGGACATCGGCTACTGGATCGCCGAGCCGCATCAGGGCCGTGGGCTGGTCACGCGCGCGGTGCGGGCGCTCACGACGCTGGCGTTCGAGACCTACGGCATCCGCCGGCTGACAATCCGCGCCGAGCCGGAGAACCGACGGAGCTGGTCGGTCGCCGAGCGCCTGGGCTACAAGTTCGAGGGCACGATGCGCGGCGTCGGTGTGCACGCGGGCCGGGCCTATGACCACCGGCTGTACGCGATGCTGGCCGAGGAGTGGTCGCCGTGAGCAGCGACGCCGCACCAGCGCGGGACTTCTTCGAGCCGCGCGCGGTCACGCTGCCTGACGGCCGGTCGCTGATGCTGCGCCAGGCCGAGCCGGGCGACGCGGCGGCGCTGCTGTCGTATGCCCACGCCTCGCTGCCGGACAACACGCCCTACGTGCTGACGCACCCCGACGAGTTCAGCATGACTGAAGACGACGAGCGGGCATGGATCGAGCGCCACCGCGACAAGCCCGGCGCGCTCGCGATGCTGGCGTGGGCAGGCGACGCGGTGGTCGGCATGATCGGCCTGACGACCCGGCCGGACCGCCGGCGCATCGCGCACGTCGGCGAGCTGGGCATGTCTACCGCCAAGGCGTATTGGGGATCGGGCCTGGGCTCGGCGATGATGGATGCGCTGATCACTTGGGCCGAAGCGCACCCGGTGCTCGGCTATCTAGAGCTGAGCGTCTACGCCGACAACGAGCGCGCGGTCCGGCTCTACCGCGGGCAGGGCTTTGTCGAGGCGGGGCGGACGCCGAGGCGCACGCGCTTTGAGGACGGCAGCGCGCGCGACGGCGTGCTCATGTACCGCCGGGTCGATGGGACGCTCAGCGAACAGCCCAAGCCGGGCGGTTTCCGCGAGGAGCTTGGCGGTGGCGTGGTGCTCCGGCAGGTGTGCTACGGCGACGCGGACGCGCTCTATGAGCTATACCGGCGCAACCGGGAACGGTTCAGACGCTACTTCCGCTGGGCCTGGCGGGTCGAAAGCGCGGGATCCTTCCGGGGTATGATCGCCGAGTGGACCGAGCGGCGGTCGGAGCAAGGCGTTGTGTCGGGTGTCATCGAATCCCGCGGGACGCTGCTCGGCATGGCGTACATCGTCCACCACGTGAAGGAAGACAAACGCATTGACCTGGGCTACTGGCTCGATGAAGCCAATGAAGGCCGGGGGCTGGTGACCAGCAGCTGCCGTGCGCTGATTCAACACGGCTTTGATCAGCTCGGTGTGACCCGGGTGGATATCTTCGCGGACGTGGACAACACCCGATCGCGGGCGGTGGCCGAGCGGCTGGGCTTTACGTTGGAGGCCGAGATCCGCCGATACATGGGCTTCCCGGACGGGCGGTCCTCTGATCTGGCCGGCTACCGCCTGCTGCGCGAAGATTGGGTTGCTGCAGGAGGTGACGCATGAAATCAAGTGTCGATCAAATCCGTGAGCGGTTCGACAACGATGTCGAGCGTTTTTCCAATCTCGAGACCGGCCAGAGCGCGACGATCGATGCGCCGCTGTGCTTGGAGCTCGTCGCCGAAGCGGCGGCGGCTGCTACGCCCGAGGCACGGGCGCTGCTTGACATCGGCTGCGGCGCGGGCAACTACACGCTGAAGCTGCTCGAGCAATTCAAGCAGGCGGATGCAACGCTGATTGATCTGAGCCGGCCGATGCTCGACCGCGCGGTCAAGCGGGTCAGCGCCGCGACGGCGGGGCGGGTCGAGGCAATCCAGGCCGACATCCGCGGTGCAGAGCTTGATGAGCAGCGGTTCGATGTCGCGGTGGCCGCGGCGGTGCTGCACCACCTGCGATCGGACGAGCAGTGGTCAACGGTCTTCGCCAAGGTCTTCGCGTCGCTCAAGCCCGGCGGTTCGTTCTGGGTCGCCGATCTTGTGGCACACCAACACCCCGGCGTTCAGTCGGCGATGTGGCATCGCTATGGCTGTTACCTCGCGGATCTGCGCGACGCGGCCTACCGCGATGCTGTCTTCTCGTACGTCGAGAAAGAGGACAGCCCGGTGCCGGTGATGACGATCGTCGATCACCTGCGTGCCGCGGGCTTCGTGGGTATCGAGATTCTCCACAAGCACAACTGCTTCGCCGCGCTGGGCGCGGTCCGTCCGATTACCGGCGGATGAGGCCGAAATCGGCGTTTTTTGAAACCCAGGCCGGATTGCAAGCGTCTTGTAAAGGCCGGGGGACGGCCTAGATGCAGGATTTGGGCTGGGCCCGCCGTTCGCCGATAAAGTAAGCATGGCCGTGCCGGTGGGCGGGAGTCAGCCTCGGGCCGGGCACGGAGAGGAGAGGCAAGCGGGCGGAGCCCGCGCGACAAAGGAGCATTTGCGGATGGGCAAGACCGCCGTCCCGACCGGACCATCACCGACCACGACCCCCCAAGCCCCGGCGACGCCGGACACGGCATCGAAAGTCAAGCACTTCGTCCTCGACACGAACGTGCTCCTGCACAACCCCAACTCGCTGTACATGTTCGACGACAACATCGTCGTCATCCCCTTCACCGTGCTCGGCGAGCTGGACAAGTTCAAAAAGAACAACGACGACACCGGCCGGTCGGCGCGCGAGGTGATCCGCCAACTGGACAAGCTGCGCTCCAAGGGCACGCTGAGCCGGGGCGTGGCGTGGAACGGCCACGGCGGGATGGTGCGCGTCGAGTTCGCCGACCTGAGCACCTGCGAGAAGCGGCCGGACTGGTTCGCCGAGGACACGCCGGACAACCGGATCATTGGTGTTGCCTGGACGCTGATGCAGCAGGGCGTGCGGACGGTGATGATCACCAAGGACATCAATGTCCGGCTCAAGTCCGATGCACTGGGCATCACGACCCAGGACTTCGAGGCCGGCAAGGTCGATATCGATCAGCTCTACAGCGGGTACAAGACGCTGGATGTGCCGAGTGAGGTGATCGATCAGCTCTACGAAGAGAAGCAGCTCGAACTGGACACGATCCGGCAGCACCTCAAGGTCGAATACGAAGACGGATCGGCCGGCGAGGACGAGGTCTTCGCCAACGAGTTCGTGCAGTTCCGCGATCAGTTTGATGAGTCGCACACGGGTTTAGCGCGGCGTCTGGCCGACACCGACCACCTGATCCCGATCCAGGGCCCGCGTCGGCCGGTGTATGGGATCATGGCACGCAACGTCCAGCAGACGATGGCGCTGGACCTCTTGCTCGACGATGAGATCAAGCTGATCACGCTCATCGGCATGGCGGGCTCGGGCAAGACCCTGCTCGCGCTCGCGGCGGGGATGGCCAAGGTCTTCGGCGAGCAGCGCTACGACAAGCTGCTGGTCGCGCGCCCGATCATGCCCATGGGCCGGGACATCGGTTTCCTGCCAGGCGATAAAGACGAGAAGCTCGCGGCGTGGATGCAGCCGATCTTCGACAACCTGACGTACCTGATGTCTACCCGCGGCGCCGACGCCCAGCACGCCGACTCCAAGCCGGTCGAGCAGCGCGTCAACCAGCTGATGGAATCGGGCCAGCTCGTGCTCGAGCCCCTGACCTACATCCGCGGCCGGTCGATCCCGCACCAGTTCCTGATCGTTGACGAGGCGCAGAACCTCACGCCGCACGAGGTGAAGACGATCGTCTCCCGTGTCGGCGAGGGCACGAAGATCGTGCTGACCGGCGACGTCGCGCAGATCGATAACCCGTACCTCGACGCGAGCAGCAACGGCCTGGCGTATATGATCGAGCGGCTCAAGGGCCAGCCGATGAGCGGGCACATCACGCTCGCGCGCAGCGAGCGGAGTCAGCTCGCCTCGATCGCGGCGGAGCTGTTGTAGTGGAGTGGGTGTTGCCCCGCATGCGAACGGCGGGGCCCGTGATGGGGTGGACGAATAAGCCTGGCTCCGCACTCACATGCGGGGCTATTGCGGACTACGATTTCGCCGAGTACGCGTACTCGTCCAACTGCCATGCCCGACCCCCCCGCCGAGCCCGCGATCGACCTCACCACCCGGCCGGACCACCACGGCCTGGGCGTGGAGCACCCGGTTGAAGAGAAGCCCAAGCGCGGCGCGCTGCGCAGGCTCGTCCGCATCGGCGTGCTGCTGCTCGTCTTGCTTGTGCTGCTGACCGCGCTGGCGCCGATGCTGCTGAGCACCGGCCCGGGCACGCGGCTGCTGGTGTCGGTCGTCAACGACCGGATCGACGGCGAGCTCGCGGTCGGGGACCTGCAGCTGAGCTGGCTCGGCGGGCAGCGCGCAGTCGGCGTGGCCTACATCGATACGTCGCGGGGTGTCCGCGTCGATATCGGCGACGTCGATGCGCCCGACCTGTCATTGCTCGACCTGCTGACCGGCAGCCGCCGGCTGGGCACGATCACCGCGACCGATGTTGATGTGCTCTACGAAGAACCTCAGGAGCGGGCGCGGCCGACGCAGCGCGACCAGCGTGCGGCCGTGGCGGAGAAGAAGCCTTTCCAGCTTCCGCCGACGCTGTCCGGCTCCTTGGTTGTGGATGATGTTCGGATGGCTTATTCGGCGCCGGGCATCGAGCCGGTCGTGCTGACCATGCCAAGCGGCACGCTGGACATGCCGAACCTGCGCGAGATCGTCTTTGACTTCGACGCCGCGCTCAAGCAGGGCGGCACGACCGGCGCGGCGACGCTCAAGGGCAGCCTGCTGAACCTGTTCGACCCGGACGGCGTCATCCAGCCGATGCAGGCGGCGTACGACGTGACGTCGGTGGTGGACGGCGTCCCGACCGAAGCGCTGGACCGGTTTGTCAGCGGGATGGTCGGGGGCCTGCGGCCGGGCATGCTCGCGGCGCTGCCCGGCGAGGGCGAGCCCGTCGCCGACGGCGTCGTCAAGGGCACGGTCAGCGAGTTGAGCGCCGAGGT
>JANQKT010000192.1 GCA_028280965.1 Phycisphaeraceae bacterium | reverse complement strand
CCGCAGCGAGCTGTTCGTTGGCCTGGCCGTCGAAGTAGAGCTGGAAGGCGCGTCGGCCGTCGGCGGGCATCGCCAGCAGCCGCCGCTGGATCAGCGCGCGCAGCGCCAGGTGCAGCCCGTCGTCGCCGACCGGCACCATCGCGTCCATGCGCTCATGGCTCAGATCGGTCAGCAGCCGGAACGCCTGTGACCAGTCCCGCTCGTCCAGGTACGCGTTGAACAGCGCCACCTGCTTGAGCGTTTGCTCATCGTCCACCATCGGTAGCCGGAAGCCCGGGCGGATTTTCTGAAGCTCTTCTTCGACCGCCCGCTCGGCGATCGCCTCGGCATCGGCCGCGACGGCTTGGTTCGTCTGCGCTGCCTGCGCGTCGGCCGAGCCGGCCAAGGCAAGGCACAGCCCGCCGGCCAGCAGCCGTCTCAACCCCTCGGTCGGTTGTAAGCCCATCCGTTTCATCGTAGCCCCGAGAGAAAAGCCGAGGCCTCAGTGTACCCGCCCGGCCCCGGCCGAGCGTCCACAACCCCTCGCGATTTAACGCAGCCCGGCCCGCTAGGGTTCATCCCACCTAAACCAATGCGCCTTTGCACGGCGCGGACACGCCGGGCGTAGGATGATTGATGATATGAAAGGCTTATGCCCATCCCTGCTCATCCGTGCGTGCTTCATCGCGTTCCTGCTGATCACGGTGTCCGGCTGCTGTGCCACGGCCCCGGCGTCTGTCCGGATCGCGACCTTCAACACCGCGCTGAGCCGCGACACGGAGGGCGGCCTGCACGCCGCCTTCGCCTCCGGAGGCGACGAGCAGGCCCGGCTCGTCGCCGAGGTGCTCCAGCGCACCCGGCCGGACATCGTGCTGCTGCAGGAGATCGACTATGACCCGACCGGTCAGGCCTACGCCGACTTCCAGAACAACTACCTGAGCGTTTCGCAGAACGGCGCCGAACCGATCCATTACGAGCACATCTATGCGCCCCCGGTCAACACCGGCGTCCTCGCGGGTGTCGATCTCGATGGCGACGGCAGGGTCACCCGGCCGAACGACTGCCACGGATACGGTTTGTTTGAAGGGCACTACGGGATGGTGGTGCTGAGCCGGTATCCGATCAAGCGCGAGGCGATCCACACCTTCCGCCAAGTGCTTTGGCAGGACATGCCTCGCAACAACATGCCGGATGAGTACTACACCGAAGCCGCGGCAAGCCGTTTACGGCTTAGCAGCAAAACCCACGCGCACGTTCCGATCCGGTTCGGTGGTACACGCGTGGGACTGCTCATCAGCCACCCGACCCCGCCGGTGTTTGATGGGCCGGAAGACCGCAACGGGCGACGCAATGCAGATGAGATCGCGTTCTGGACACACCTGGTTGTCAGCGGGCAGGTCAATGAGAGTCTTTCGTTTCCACCGATGGATGACCTGACTTACGATAATCCTTTGTTACTTCCTTCAGACAGCTTTGTCATCCTCGGTGACCTCAACGCCGACCCAAACGATGGTGCGTCCCGGCCGGGCGCGGTCCTTCGTCTGCTTGAGCACCCGCGCATCAATGGGCAGCTCACACCGATGAGTCAAGGCGCAGCCGAAGCCGCGCGCCTGCAAGGCGGTGCAAACAGCACGCACAAGACCGACCCCGCGACGGACACCGCCGACTGGAACGACGACCCCGAGCGCGGCTCGGGCAACCTGCGTGTGGACTACGTCCTGCCCAGCGTCGATCTCGACGTCGCCGGCTCGGGCGTGTACTGGCCGATGCGCGACGACCCGCGTGCCTACTTGAATAAGGCCTCCGATCACAAGCTCGTCTGGATCGATGTGCGAATCGATTGAGGTTTTTCCTTGGTTTGAAAACGGTACCGGGGCTATGATGCCGCTATGAGTTGGTCCGCCCGCTTCCAATCCGACCCGCGATTCGGCCAGGCCGTGCGGTTTGCGACCGGCCGGCCGCCGTGGGTGCTCAAGGCGACCGGTGTCGTTGGCGGGGTCGTGTTTCTGGTCCCGCTGATCGCGCTGGCCGTCCTGCTGGCCGGGGCCTTCGCGGTCACCGCGGTGGCGTGGTTCGTCTTCAGCGCGATTGCCCGGGTTATCGATGCTGTGACCGGGCAGGGCCGGTCGCCGGACGCGTCGCCGCCGACCGATGAGCGGGACGACGGCCGGGAGAACGTGCGCGTGATCCACCGATCTTGATCCAGGCGGCTTGCCGCCGAGCGCCGTTTTTGGGAGGCATACCGGGGGCAGTCCCTTTAGCCACACGCTCCAGGTATCGCCGAGGCCCCGCCTCGGCCACCCGTCGTTACCGTTGCTGCGGCGTGTTGCTGCGCAGCGTCCGGTACGACAAGACACGCATCACCGGGATGGCGGTCTTCTCGCCGTCGATATGGATCGATCTTGAATCGAGTCCGAAGTCGCTTGCCTGGCGGCGGTGTTAAGAATCATCTTCTTGCTGTACAACCCAGGCGGGGTGCCGCATCAGGCGCGTCTTGCTCACTCCGCCGGCACCACCCGGACGCGGGCCTCGTACTTGCCGGGGAACTGGTAGTTGGCCCAGTTCTGCTGCATCGCGAAGCCGAGGTAGAGCGTGCCCGAGCGCTGGGCGACGAACGACTTCTTGCTGCCGATCAGCATCTCCTCGCCCTTGTCGCCGATCTTGCCGGCGAGCGCGCCCATCGGGATCTTGCCGTTGTACATCCCGTTCTGCGGCATGCCGTCGGGGCCGGAGATCGTGTTGCTGCCCCACGGGCTCATGGTGACCTGGCCCTCGGCGGTGATGATGATCCGGTCGCCGCGGTTGACCTTGATCCCCGAGTTCTTCCAGTTGCGCCCGGCCATGTCCGTGCCGCGCACCTCGACCGTCCGGCGGACCTCGGGGGCCTCGGTCGAGAGCCGCTCGGCCGCCTTGATGTCCTTGAGCTCCACGACCAGCTTACCGAACTTCGACTGGATGTTGAATGTCTCTTGCTGGATGCTGCCCGCCACGGTGAACTGCGCGGTGACGATCGTGTCCAGCCGGACCAGCGAGACGGACGGGCCCTCGTCGATGTTGAACCCGTCGTCCGCGGCGTAAAGCTCCTCGGTGATCGTCGCGACGCGTACCTTGCGCTCGGCATCGGGGTCGTCCGCGTAGCGCTCCAACTCGGACATCAGTCCCGGGCCGAAGCTGATCAATTCGGCCTGGGCCTGGTCACGCTCTTCGGCGTTGGGCGAGCCGAGCCGTTGGAACAGCTGCTGGATGCGCTGGTCGAGCTTGGGGTGCGAGGTCAGGCCGGGCGCGAAGCTCACGATCTTGGTGATCGGCACGACCAAGTCGCCGAACTCGGTCTTGATCGGCAGGCTGTCGTTCTCGAGCTTGCCGGTGATGATCGACCCGTCCATCAGATGGAAGCGCAGCGTGCCGGGCGGGACCTGCTCGACGGCGGGCTCGGGGTCGGCGGATGCGTCGGCGGTGTCATCGCCGGCGGCATCATCGGCCGAGCCTTCGGCGCCCGTTGTGGCTTCGGCGGTGTCATCGTCGGCGGCTTCCACCGCGACATCCGGGGCGGCGGCCGCGGCCTCGGCCTGCGCGAGCAGCACGGCGTTGACGGCCTCCAGCTCGGCGGCCGCCCGCGTGGCGCGTTCGTGCTGCTCGGCGTCCTGGCCGAAGCTCAGCGTCGGAAGCGTTGCCAGCAGGGCAAGGACAACCAGGGCGGACAAGGATCTTTTCATAGTGGGTGCTTTCGTGGTTAACCGGAGGTCTTGATCCGTGTTGGTTCGGGTCAGGGCAGCCTTTACTGTGGGATGCGATACGCGGTAATGCGGTCGGCGGTCGTGCGGATCAGCGTGTCGCCGATGACCGTAAGCTGTGCGGGGTCGTAGAGGTCCTCGGTGGAGTCAGTGACTTTGCCGGTGGTCAGGTCGATGCGGTTGAAGCGCTGGCTGCCGGCGATCAGGCAGGCGTCGCCGGTAAACACGGGCCGGCCGCCCTGGTTTCCGGCGAACTGTGACCACCACACGGGCCTGCCGGTCTTCAGGTTGTGCGCGACCAGGTAGAGCGAGCCGCCCTGCGTGCCGTCGTTGGACTCGACCTTCCCGCCGAGTACATAGACGTGGCGGTGGTCGGCGTGGACGATGGTCGAGTCCATCTCGGCGGCGGCGGCCCAGACGAGCGTGGCGTCGTACTCGCGGAAGGCGTGGACGTTGCCCGAGCGGGTATCCTTGGCGATGACCAGGCCGTCGCGGGTCACGACGTCGCCGGTGTGCCGCGCGACCGGGCCGGCGGCCT
>JANQKT010000142.1 GCA_028280965.1 Phycisphaeraceae bacterium | reverse complement strand
TACGGCGGGGGGCGGGGAGGCCCAAAGGGGCCGCCAACGGGCTCTCGTCCCGGCCCTCGTCGAGCGCGTCAGCAGGGGCCTGGCCCGGGTTCGCGTGGCGGCCCTCGATCTCCGTTGTCGTCCGGCGGGCCGGCGCGAGGCGACGCGCCGGGCGGGCCGAAGCAGTTCAATAAGGCGGGCGCGAAGCCGTTCGGTCCGAAGACGCTTGGCCGTAGGTCGCCCGGCGGGCCGGGGGGCGCGGGGCCTGGAGGGAGGCCGTCTGGCGAGGCAGCGTTCCATCGGGCTGATGGACGGGGCGGCCGCAAACCGCCGCTGCGTCTGATGCCGACGACGCTGTGGGAGTACCCGAGCCAGCACTACGACGCGTGGGTGGACTCGCGCGGGCAGGTGCATCAGTCTCTTTTCGGGGGGCGCGAGGCGAAGCGCACGCAGGGGGACAAGCGGCACGAGGGCGCGACGCCGAGTTGGGTGATCTGGCAGTTGCTGATGCGGTACACGCGCGCAAAGGACCTGGTGGTCGACCCGATGTGCGGCGGCGGGACGACTCTGGATGTCGCGCGCGATCTCGGGCGGCGCGGTCTTGGATACGACCTGGCGCCGCCGCGGGCGGACGTCAGCAGGGCCGACGCGCGGCATCTTCCGCTCGAGGACGGCGCGGCGGATTTCGTGTTCGTAGATCCGCCGTACTCCACGCACATCGACTATTCCGACGACCCGCGTTGCATCGGGAAGCTGAGCGCATCGGGGGAGGACGGCGGGCGCGCGTACTACAGCGCGATGACGCAGGTGTTCTCGGAGATCGACCGGGTGCTGAAGGACAGGCGGTACACGGCGCTGTACGTGAGCGACTCGTGGAAGAAGCGGTCGGGCGGCGGCGGCGGGAGCCCGACGGGGGGCGACTTCATGCCGATCGGATTCGAGCTGTTCTCGTTGATGCGCGAGCGCTTCGTGCCGGTGGACATCATCACGGTGGTGAGGCACAACGCGAAGCTGCAGCGGGGGAACTACCGGCGGGCGGCGGAGGAGGGCAACTTCTTCCTGCGAGGGTTCAATTACCTGTTCATTATGAAGAAGGTGGCCGGGGCGCGGGAGCAGGCAGGACGTCCGAGACGCGCGCGGCGTTGATCGTGCGTGCCGGGAGTTGCTGCCGGCGCGGCCGGGAGCGGGCGGGCCGGGCGGTCTGTTCAGTCCTCGACCACCGCGCCGTCGACGAAGCCCTCGAGCTTGCGGGCACGGACGGGGTGCTGGAGCTTGCGGATCGCCTTCGCCTCGACCTGGCGGACGCGCTCACGCGTCACCTTGAAGATGCGTCCAACCTCCTCGAGCGTGTAGGTGTACCCGTCGCCGATGCCGTAGCGGAGCTTGATGATCTCGCGCTCGCGGTAGGTGAGCGTTTTGAGCACCTGCTCGATGCGCTGGCGCAGGAGTTCCTGGCTGGCGGTCTCCGACGGTGCGTCCTGCCGCTCGTCCTCGATGAAGTCCCCGAAATAGCTGTCCTCGCTCTCGCCGACGGGGCGGTCGAGGCTGACGGGCGTGCGACCGATCTTGAGCACGCGGCGGACGTCGTCGAGGGACATGTCGGCCTTGCTGGCGATCTCCTCGACGGTTGGCTCCCGCCCGGTGTCCTGGAGGAGCAGCTTCTGGATGTTCCGCAGCTTGCTCATGGTCTCGATCATGTGGACGGGGATGCGGATGGTGCGCGCGTGGTCCGCGATGGCGCGGGTGATGGCCTGCCGGATCCACCATGTGGCGTAGGTCGAGAACTTGTAGCCGCGCTTGTACTCGTACTTGTCGACGGCGCGCATCAGGCCGGTGTTGCCCTCCTGGATGATGTCCAGGAACGACAGCCCGCGGTTGCGGTATTTCTTGGCGATCGACACGACCAGGCGGAGGTTGCCGCCGGAGAGGTCGCGCTTGGCCGCCTCGTACTCGTCGAAGACGAGCTTGACGTCCGCGACGCGCTCCTCGAGCTCTTCCGGCTCTTCGAGCACCAGCGAGCGCAGGCCCGCCAGCTCCTCGGTCATGACCATGACGTCCTCGGGGTCGTAGCGGTCGGGGAACTCGTCGGCCTTCTCCAGCTCATCGACCAGCTCGTTCATCTTCCGGCTGATCGAGGTCAGCTTCTTGAGCAGCGGCTGGACGCGCGAGGTCCGCAGCGAGCACTCCTCGATGAGCGTCGCCATCTTCCGCCGGCGGTCGCGGACCTCGTTGTGCGCCGCGTCGTACTGATCATCCGTCAGCTCCTCGGACTCCATCTGGTCCCACAGCTCGCGGTTGAGGTCCAAGAGCTTCTTGATCGTCTTGAGGTTGTTGGGGATGCGCGTGGCGATCTTTTCCTTTGCGTTTTCCTCGGCGGTGGAGATCTTCATCGTCCGGTCGAACGGCAGGTCGCCGGCGTGGACCATCTCCAGAATCTCGACCGACTGGGCGATCGAGTAGTCGTTCATCAGGACCTTGCGGCGGAAGAGGTACCGGCACATCTCGATCTTCTTGGCCAGGCGGATCTCCTCGTCGCGGGTCAGCAGGCTGATCTCGCCCATCTGCGTGAGGTACATGCGGACCGGGTCGTCGATGCGCTTGGACGAGGGCTCGGAGAGCGCCGCGGCGAGCTCGGCGCGGGCCTGCTCGGGCGTGAGCAGTTCGGTCTCGCCGTCCTCGTCGGTCTCTTCGTCGTTGGTGTCGGCGGCGTCCGCTGGCGCATCGTCGGCCGCGGCGTCTTCGACTTCGGCTTCTTCCTGCGCCTCGGCCGAGGAACCCGTGGCGACCTCGACCTTCAGGCCCAGCTTCTCCTTGTCGTATGGGCGGTCTTTCAGGGGCAGCGCCATCGCCGAGACCATGTCGATCTCGGTCTGGCGCATGATGACCAGCAGCTCGTCGAGCTTGTCCGGCGAGACGTAGCGGTCCGGGAGCGAGGCGTTGAGCTGGTCGAAGGTGATGAACCCGGCCTCTTTGCCGTGCTCAAACAGCTCGTTCACCGCGGGGTTGAGGATGTCCTGTTTCAAGGAGCGGTCTCCATCAGGGTTGAGCCGAGGTTTCATCTCGGCGGTGGGGTCTCTTTCTATGCCACACGGTTAGAGGCGTGTCCAACCGGTTTGTTTCATTTCGCGTCAAAAGTTGTCAGGCCGGCCCGCGGGCAATGCGGCCGGGGTTGTGCTCGCCCTGGAGCTGCTCGGCCAGGCGCGCGGCCTGGCTCGCCAACGCGAGCGCCGCGGCGACCGGGTCTTCGCCCGATGCGTTTGGGGTCGCCAGTGCCCGGCGGTCGGCGGCGAAGGCCTGGCGGCGCTGTCGGCCGCGGATCGCCTGGGCCGCCTCGGTGAAGATGCGTTTGAGCCGGGCCGGGTCGTTGCCCAGGTGCGGGTCCAGCTCGACATCAGCCAGCGTCAGCCACCGCCGCTCACGGTCCCAGCCGCGCTCGGCCAGCTCCGCAAGGACGCCGGGCAGGGTCAGGGTCTCGCCATCCGCGAAGCGGTCGTGCAGGAGCTGGTAGACGCGCTGGCCTTCGCCGGTCACGTCGCCGGGCGCGACGGCCTCGCAGAAATCGGCCCCGTCATCCATCGCCAACTCAAACAGCGCGTTGTCCCGCAGGAGGCAGGCGACCAGTTGCCGCTCGGCCAGGGAGATCGCCCTGCTTAAAGACGCCGGCTGGCCCGCGGGGCTCTCATAGCCATGATCCGAATCCGTCGGCGGCATCGCGTCGATCGCATCACCGCTGGAGCTTTCGGGGATTGGCCCGATCGCCGGCGTGAACGTCCGCGGCTTGAGCCGCTTGAGCTCAGCGAGCACTTCGTGCTCGGGCATGTGCAGCAGCTCAGACAGCCGCGCGATCACCAGCGCCCGGCGGATGCCCGGCATCGCCGCGATGTCGTGCCGCGCCAAGCGCGTGAGGAACGCCGTAGCCGCGTCCTGCTTGCCGGCCATGGTGCCCGACGCGCTGAGGTCCGCCTCGAACTGGGCCAGCAGGTACTGCATCGCGCCCTGCGCGGTGTCGATGAGGTTGTCCCACGCCGACTCGCCCTGCTCGGCCGAGAGCAGCTCGTCGGGGTCCATGCCCTCGGGCAGGATGACGACCGCGACGTCGATCTCGCTGCCCAGCAGGACCTCGACCGCGCGGTCCGCGGCCTTGTGCCCCGCGGTATCGCCATCGAAAACGAGCACGGCCTTCTCGCAGAACCGCCGGAGCTTGGACGCGTGCTCGCCGGTGAACGCCGTGCCCAGCGCCGCGACGACGTTGCGTCGGTTGTGCTGGTGGCAGGCGATCACGTCCGTGTAGCCCTCGACGATGACCACGGTCTTGGAATCGATGACCGCCTTCTTCGCCAGGTGCAGGCCATAGAGCGTGCGGCTCTTGTTGAACAGCAGCGTCTCGGGGCTGTTGAGGTACTTCGCGTCGGTCGTCGGGTCGTCCAGCTCGTTGCCCGGCAGCGTCCGCCCGCCGAACGCGATCGCCCGGCCCATGTCGTCGCAGATCGGGAAGACGAGCCGGTGGCGCAGCTTGTCGTACAGCCCGCGCTGCCCGTCGGCGATCAGGCCCGCGGCCTCGAAGGCGGGCTTGTCCCAACGTTTGTCCGCGACGGCCTCGGCCAGCGCGTGCCAGCTGTGCGGGGCGTAGCCGAGCTGGAACTGCTCGATCATCTCCACGCTCACGCCACGCTTGGCGAGGTAATCACGCGCCTGTTCACCGGCGGATTCATCATTGAGCTGCTTCTGAAAGAACGCCTGCGCCAGCTCATTCACCGCCAGTAGCCGCTTACGCCGATCGCCGCCGCCGGAATGCTCCCCTGTGCTGCTTGTACTTTTGCCGCCCTTAAACGGCGTCAGCTCGATCCCCGCGCGATCGGCGAGCATCTTCAGCGCCTCGGGGAAGGTCAGCTTGTGGTAGCCCATCACGAAGTCGAAGCACGTCCCGCCGGCACCGCACGAGAAGCACTTGTAGATCTGCTTCTGCGGGCTGACCTGCATCGACGGGTTCTTGTCGTCATGGAACGGGCAGAGCCCGGCGAACTCCCGGCCCTTGGGGCGCAATTGCACATGCTCGCCGATCAACCGGACGATGTCGGTCGAGGCGAGGACGCGTTCGCGGTCGTTGTTGCCCGTGGCGGTCATTCGGTTCCTGTACAAACAGACAGACACTCGGAAAGACGCGACGCGGGGTGGACGCAAACAACGCCCGCGACGGCGTGCCTCCTTCGTTCAAAGGCTCGGGCCTCGATGAGGTCTGTCTATTCCTGTTGTGGGCTGCCGGAGCGGTGGTTCGACCGATCCTGCGGGGCAGGCGTGTCGTCGGTCGGGGCCTCCAGCGATGGGCGATCGCTGCGTAACACAGTAATTAAAGCACAAAAAAAGGGAAAGTCAACCTGGGCAAGGCTTGGCGGTTCTCGGACTTACCCCGTTCAATCGCTTAAAAAACGCCGATTCAAGCCCCCTGGGCCGCATCGTGCTTGTAGGCGAAGCGGCGCTTAAGCGGCTTGGTCACCAGCCCGTTGCGGATCGCCCGGGTCGAGGCCTTCACCTTGCGGACGCCGCCGTCCTCCATCTGGGCGTTGACCGTCTGGATGTTCGGCTTGAACTTGCGCTTGGTCTTGCCGGTGACCTTCGTGCCGACCCCGCCGAGGTACTTGGCCTTGCCGCGGGTGGTGTAGGTGTGGCCGGTAGTCGTCTTTTTGCCGGTAAATTCGCAGACGCGGGGCATGGTCGGTCCCTTTGTTGAGCCAGTACTCTGGCGTGCCGTATGGGGTGTGGGCCCTCTTCCGAGGGTGCCCGTTCCGGGGGCGGAGCGAGCCGCGTAGTGTAGGCAAATCCATGGTTTCACGCAAGACCCGCGTGAACCGGGGCGATCAGCGGTACACTGGCAACAGGATCAGACCCATCATGCCGCCTGACCACCGCGAAATCCAGGTCAACCGGATCAAGCAGATCACCTGCGCGTCCTGCAAGCACGCGATCGATATCACCGGCTACAAGCCGCTGTCCAGCCAGCCGTGCCCGGAGTGCGGTACCGCGTTCGAGGTCCCCTGCCAGATCGGCCAGTACCTGCTGTTCAAGCGCCTTGCCGCCGGGGCGATGGGCTCGGTCTACAAGGCCTACGACGAGGTGTTGGCCCGGCAGGTGGCGCTGAAGATCGTCTCCGCCCCGCCGAGCAAGGACGACGACCTGTACCAGGGCGCGCTGCGCGAGGCCCGCGTGCAGGGCGCGCTGAACCACCCCAACGTCGCCCAGGTCTACGCGATGTCCGAGGACATGGGCCAGCCCTACATCATCATGGAACTGATCGAGGGCGGCAGCGTGCTGGACATCATCCGGCAGAGCGGGGCGATCGACCAGCTCACAGCGATCCAGATCACCATCGGCGCCGCCAACGGGCTCGAAGCCGGGCACAAGCTCGGGCTGCTGCACCGGGATGTCAAGCCGGGCAACCTGCTGCTGGACCGGGAGGGCAAGACGAAGCTGATCGACTTCGGCCTGGCCGAACGTGTCAGCAAGCAGAAAGACGGCAAGGTTGTGGGCAGCCCGTACTACATGTCGCCGGAGATCGCGCGGGGGTACGTGTCGGACCTGCGCGCGGACATCTACTCGCTAGGCGCATCGCTGTACCACATGCTCACCGGCGAGCCGCCATTCAGGAAACAGGGCGCCTCGCCGCGTGACATCGTGCTCCGCCGGTTCAAGGTCCCCCCGCCGGACCCGTGCCAGCAGATCGCGTCGCTGCACCCGGACACTGGGCAGATCGTGCAGGTCATGATGTCGATCGAGCCGAACGACCGCCCCGCCGACTACCCCACGCTCGTCCGCCGGCTGCGCCAGCTCGCCGCGGTGATCCAGCGCGACCAGTCGCTGCGCCCCGACAGCCCGGGCGATGCGCTGCAAGCGCTCTCCGATGCGCTGGATCAGTAACAAAAAATCTCCAATCCCCTGAATCCCCCTTTAAGGTTAGTGCGAAAGCGTGGGTAGCTATGGGGCACGTCATGCCCCAGGCGATTCACGACCAAGGGGGTTGGAGAGCACCATGCCCGCATTTTCATTTGTTAAGTACAGCACTGCAATGGCTTTAGCCGCATCCATCGGCCTCGCCGTACAGGCCCAGAACGACGTTATCGGCGGCCAGACCAACGTGCTGCTGGACACCGCAGCCCTCAGTGCTGCCGCCAGCCTCGACCTCAGCGGCACCGGCGGGCCCGTGATCGCGCCCGGCGATCTGGGCGCCGCGTCGGTCGCATTCCCCATCAACGCACGCGACGCCGCGTCGCTGCCCACCACCTTCTCCTACGAAGACGGCCTGGCCTCGTTCAGCGGGACGATCGAGCACACCGGCACAGTCCTCTTCAACAGCGACACCGTCGAGGTCGGCAACTTCACCATCGGCTTCGACGCCGCCCGCGCGACGGGCAACAATAGCGGGTTCTTCGTTGAGTCCACGACCGGCATCGCCGCGATCCTCTTCGACATCGAGGCCCCCTCCGGGCTCACCGCGGATTCCACCGACCTCAGCATCGAAGCGAATCTGCTCGTCTCGCCGGAATTCGCCGGATTCCTCCAGAACAACAGCCTCGCCAGCACCGACCTGACCGGCGTGGATGTCGGCGACGCACTCGTCTCGGCCGCCGCGGTCCCCGAGCCGACCTCGCTCGCCCTGCTCGCGCTCGGCGGCCTGGCCACCATGCGACGCCGACGCTGAATCGATAAATCCAGCAGCGCTCCAGATTGCTCAAGCCGGCGGCGCGGTGTCTCGCGCCGCCGGCTGTTCGCATCCGTATCATGCCCGCATGCCCATCGATAGCGGTCAACCCGAAGCCTGCGGGCTGTGTCAGCGCACCGGCCTGCAGCTGACCCGCCATCACCTGATCCCGCGTAAGCGCCACCGGCGGCGGTCCGCTTTGGTGCGCTTCGACCGCGAAGAGATGCACACCCGCATCGCCATGCTCTGCCGGCCGTGCCACTCCACCGTCCACGCGACGCTCAGCGAGCAGGAGCTCGAGCAGTCGTACAACACGCTCGAAGCACTCGCCGAGCACCCGGACATCGCCCGCTTTGTCGGCTGGGTCCGCAATCAGCCAGTCGACCGGCGGGTCGCGGTGAAACGGCCCAAAGCCTGACCGATCCATATCCATCCCAAGCCCCACCCACGCGCAGCGCGGCTGGGGATCGATACGCTTTGTGGCGCTATCTTCCCACCCGCGCTGCGCGGGTGAGGCTTGGGCAGTTTTCGATTCAGCCGCTTTTGTAGGGTTCGGTCGGCCTTGTCAGCTACACTACTGTGCTCGACCCAAAAAGGACACCCGCGCTTGGAACTGGGCAAACGCGAACAATCTGTCGCCGTCGCCGCCGAACGCGCGGTGCTCGTCGGGGTGCTGCTGCCCAACGATGGGCTTGACCCGCACGACCCGCTGGGGGAGCTGCACGCGCTCGCCGACACCGCGGGCGCGGCCGTTGTGGACACGCTCATGCAGAAGCGTGCCAAGCCCGACGCCGCGACGTACCTGGGCAAGGGCAAGCTTCAAGAGCTCAAGGAGATGGTGAAGTTCCACGACGCCGAGGTCGTGCTGTTCGAGAACGACCTGAGCCCGTCGCAGATCGCCAAGGTGGAAGAAGCGGTCGAGGTCAAGGTGCTGGACCGCAGCGAGCTGATCCTGGACATCTTCGCCGCGCGGGCGCGCACCGCCGAGGCGCGCCTGCAGGTCGAGCTCGCCCAGCTCGAGTACACCTACCCGCGGCTGCGCGCCATGTGGTCGCACCTCGAGCGCATCGTCGGCGGCTCGCCCACCGGCATCGGCACCCGCGGGCCCGGCGAGCAGCAGCTCGAAATCGACCGCCGGATCGTGCAGCGCAAGAAGGCCCAGCTCAAGCGCGAGATCGCGCAGGTCCAGCAGCGCAAGACCCGCGAGGTCGCCGCCCGCAACGTCGACCACTTCACCGTCGGCCTGGTCGGCTACACCAACGCGGGCAAGTCCACCTTCTTCAACACCGTCACCGAGGGCGGCGCCTACGCGGACGACAAGCTCTTCGCCACGCTCTCAACACGAACCCGCCTGTGGAAGCTCGGCGAGGGCGACCAGGTCATGCTCAGCGACACCGTCGGCTTCGTCCGCAACCTGCCCCACCACCTGGTCGCGTCGTTCAAGGCGACGCTCGAAGAGGCAATCAACGCCGACCTCTTGCTGATCATCCTCGACGCCGCCGACCCGAACGCCAAGCGGATGCTCGAGACGGTCAGCGGTGTGCTCGACGACATCGGCGCTAAAGACAACCCGCGGCTGGTCGTGCTGAACAAGACCGACAAGCTGGAGAACAACGCGGAGCTCCTGATGCTGACCGCTGAACTCCCGGGCGCGATCCCGATCAGCGCCGCGACGGGCGTGGGCATTGACAAGGTCGTCGAATCGGTGCGCACCGCCTCGCGCGGCCGGACGCACGAGCTGGAGATGACCGTCCCGCACGCCGACGGCAAGACGCTGCACTACTTGGAGACCCGCGCGGTGATCCTCGAACGCGACTACACCAACGACGGCGTCACCCTTCGCGTCAAGCTCGGCCAACGCCAGCTCGATCAACTCCAGGCCATGGGCACACAGGCGAAATGGGATGGTAAGACAAGCGAGCCGACAGCGAATGGATGGGGACGATCTCCCTCTTAACTGGAACGATGTCTGATCGAGGTGTGGGATGAATTATGAGCTAATCAGCCTGATTGCATTGGCCATAATCGCGGCCCTGATTGTTCCAACCTTGATCCCATACTTGCAGAACATCCTATTCATGTCCTCAACCGTTGAGCGGTACGATCCGGAGATGGAAGAACGGGTCTTTCAATCGAGCCATGCCAGAATCGACGAAGCAATTGCGCTTGACATGGGTTTTGAGCGAGAAGGTGCCTACCTCGTCGATCTCAAAATGGCCAAAGCGGTCTTCGCGATGTGGCGGCATAAAACCTCGACGACCTTCCTTGCGGTCTTTAACCTCGGCGAAAGCCTTCTTAATAGCAACGCACATATCGACCTGGTCAGTGTTTTATCGCTTGATCCGAACGTCGGACTGACCACCGGGACTACCAAAGATGGTCATACGGATGCGAAGCTGCCAGGTGATTATGTCCAGTCGTTTTCAAATCTTCCTATCCAGGAAATGTTCGATCTCCATATGACTGGCGAAGCCTACGTTGCGACTAGACACCGCATCAAGCCTGAACCAGTCAGACTCACGGGTGCAGAAGCCTTGCTCATCTCGCTACGAGACAATTCCCGAAAGAAACTACTTCGCCCCTGGCTGGCACTTCAGGTGCCATGGCGGTATTGGATCGGACGCCATATGAATCACAACAAAACCGTCGAACAGATCCACGGCTCAATCTAACGCACCCCGCTTTTGAGGAAAAACTCCATCAACTCGTACCCGTACGGCACCTTAAGGTCGCAGGCCTCAGCGCTGGCCTCAGTCACCGCGCGCTCGACGACGCCGGCCATCTTGTAGCCGGTGATGACGAAGGGCACCGGGTCGGCCGTGTCGCGGCGCAGGTCGGCGGGCGTCGCGTGCAGCGGGGTCGCCATCAGGCGGTGCTCGCCGCGCGCGCCGAGCGCGTGCTCGACCGGGGCGAGGATGTGCTCATCGATCAGGCGGATCGCGTCGGCCTTGTCGGCGGCGTTGCCATCCAGCCCCGCGCGGGCGGGGGCGTCGGCGTGGACGATAACCAGGTCGTACAGGTTCACCGCGTCCACCGCATCCGCCCCCATGCGGACCAGCGTACCGGCCAGGTCGTCACCGGTCGGCGGGTCGAGCGCATCAAGACCGGCGAGCGTCGCCAGGCCGCGGACCGACGGGTCGGGGCTGATCACCGCGGCGGCCTTGCCGAAGCGCTCGGCCCAGGAGCGGAGCGTCGGCGTCGTGCCCAAGCCCCACGGCCAGAGGTGGGTCACCGGCGTCTCGTTCATCTCCAGGCGTGCAGTATTGATCTCGTGCTCGGTGAGCGCGACGGCGCTCTGCGCGATCAACTGCTGCAGCCGCTCGCCGGGCGCCTCCCCAACTGGCAGGTGCTCGCGGATCGGCTGGTTCAGGATCATACTCGGCGGCGCGGCGACGACCGGTGACCAGTCGCTATCCGGATCGATCAACAGATGCATCGCGCCCGTGCCGGGGTGCACCACCGCACCGGGCAGGTCGAGCACGGGCAGCAGGTCCCGCACGATCGTTTGAGCCTCGGCCGCAGGCAGCACTTCATCGTCGTACGCGGCGAGTGTGGCGCTGGGCGCGCTGATCAGCGACAGGTGCATCGCCCAGGCATCGGCGGGCACATCGATCCCGAGCCCCGCGGCGGTCAACGGCGCTCGGCCGGTGTAGCGTCTGGCCGGGTCGTAGCCGAGCAGCGCCATGAGCGCGGTGTCGGCGCCGGGCTCGACACCGTCGGGGAGCATGCGCGCCTGGCCCAGCCGGCCGGCCTCGCCCATGCGCTTGAGCGTCGGCGCTTTGGCGGTTTCCAGCGGTGTCTGTTGATCCGGGTTGTCGGTCAGCGCGTCGGCGGCGCCGCCGAGGATGACGATCGCGTACTTCATGAGGGACATAATACGGTGCACACCGGCCGGTGCTACGCTGTGGCCGGCCTTGGTGTTGCGTGGTCTGCCCTTTGGAATCCGTTAGTTGAACACGCGGAGCGGGACGCCCTCGGCCTTCCACTTCTCGACCAGCAGGCGTGCCTCGTCGATCATGAGCTTGAGCCGCTCGGAGGTGTCGCTGAGGTTGTGGTACAGCTGCGGGTCGCTGAGCAAGAGCCCGATCGTGCCGTCCTTCGAATCGGCCTGCGCGACGAGCTTGTCGATGACCGCGACGACCTGCGCCGCGTCATCCGCGAGCGCGACGTAGCGCGTCTCGATCTCGGCGATGCTTGCGCCCACGTTGTCCAGCGTCTGCTCGGCGCTGCCGAGCGTGCTATCAACCTTCTCCAGCCGCGACTCCGCGGCGTCGGCGAGCGCGAGGTAGCGTTCCTCGAGCGCTGCCACCGTCTCGCCGAGCGACTCGGTTAATTCGCGTGCGTTCGACGCGGCCTGGCCCACGTCATCACGCAGCGCGTCGTTGCCCAGCCACTGCTCCGCCCCGGCCAATACCGTTTCCAACTCATCCAAGCGTCCTTCGAGCTTCAGGACAACACGCGTCAGAGAAGGCTCTCCCGGCTCTTCGCCGGCGAGTAGTGCATTGACGTTAGCCGCTAATCCCGAGATATCTTCGCTGACTGATTCGAGTTCAGCGGCCGGGTTGATCACCTTGACCGAGGCGAGCTCGGCCGACCCGTCCATCGCGAGAACGCCTGCACGGGTGTCACCATCGACGAGCGCAACCACCGGCCCGCCACCAAAGAGCGGTGTTTCGACACGAACTCTGACGTCTCTCGGGATCTCAAACCGCTCGTCCACGCGCACCCTGACGTATGCGCGTTCGGGCGCGCCGTCTTCGGTGAAGCCGACCGCGACGACCTCGCCGATGTCCCTGCCCCAGAGCGTGACACGGCTGTTGGGGCGCAGGCCCGAGATATTGTCCATGTAGACCGTGACGGTGTACCCGCTCTTGAAGAGCACCGGCACGTAGCCGAACGCGGTCAGCAGCACGACCAGGCCGATCAACCCGGCGAGGGACGTCAGGCCGACGGCGATGTTGCGTCGGCGTTCGTGGGCGAGTTTGCGGCGTTCTTTCACGGGTCGGGCCGGGCTTCTTGGAACAGGGTCGGCGTGTCGGACTCGCCGGCGAAGGCCCGGCGGATCTTCTCAAGGTCGGACGCGTCCGCCTCGCCTTGGATAAAACGCTGGACGACGGCGTTGTCGGATGCGCGGACCTGGTCGGGCCGGCCGTCGCAGATGACAGCGCCCTGGTGCAGCAGGATCATCCGGTCGGCGACCTTGTTCGCGCTGGCGATGTCGTGGGTCACGACGATGCTGGTGATGCCCATCTGCCTGGTCAACGCCAGGATCAGTTCGTTGATCACGTCCGCGCGGACCGGGTCCAGCCCGGTCGTCGGCTCATCATACAGCACCAGGCACGGCTGGAGCACGACCGCACGCGCCAGCGCGACGCGTCGCTGCTGCCCGCCCGACAACTCCGCCGGCATCTTGTCCTGGTAGCCGTCGAGCCCGACCAGCGACAGGACCCGCTGCACGCAGGCGGCGCGGTGGCTTGCATCCATCTGCGTGTGCTCGACGAGCGGGAAGGCGATGTTCTCGCCGATCGACATCGAGTCGAACAGCGCCCCGAGCTGGAACATGTAGCCGATGCGCTTGCGTATGGGCACGAGCGCCGGCTCGCTAAGCGTATCGACGCGTTGATCCTCGAAGTAGACCTCTCCGTTGTCGGGCTTGATCAGGCCGACGACGTGCTTGAGCAGCACGCTCTTGCCCGTGCCCGAGGGGCCGAGGACGACGGTCGTCTTTCCGCGTTCGATCTCCAGGTCGATGCCGTCGAGCACGCGTTCCCGGCCGAAGGACTTGTGCAGGTTCTGGATCCGGACGATCGGGCCGCCCCGCTTGGTCGGCGGTTGGACGAGGGCGTCTGCGGTGAGGTCGAGCGCGGCGCGGGTCTTTGGATCAAAGCCCTCGTAGAGATCGGTGCCGGCACTGTTGGCTTCCGGGCTGTCCGGCTCGATCACCATGACGAACGTTCCTCGAAAGCTAGCAGCACCGCGCGTGCCTTTACTCTGCCCGGAAGTAGTCGCGCACCGCGTCAACGACCTCGTCCTGCTGCGCGTTGGTCATCTCCGGGAAGATCGGCAACGCGAGCACCTCGTCCGCGGCCTGCTCGGCGACCGGGAACTCACCGCGCTGGTAGCCGAGGTGCGCAAAACAATCCAGCAGGTGCAGCGGGACGGGGTAGTACACCCGCGATTCGATTCCGCAGGCGTCCAGGTGCGCCATCAGCGGGTCGCGGCCGCCGCTGCGCACGCGGACGGTGTAGTGGTTGTAGGTGTGGATGCGCTTCTCCGCCTCGACGGGCGTAGAGACCTGCAGGTCCTCGAGGTGGCGGTTGTATCTGTCGGCCAGCTCACGCCGACGCGCCGTCTGTTCGTCCAGGTGCGCCAGCTTGATCGACAGCACCTTCGCCTGGATCGCGTCGATGCGGAAGTTTCCGCCCAGGGTTTTCACGCGGTAGCCCGGCTCGAGCCCGTGCACGCGCATCCGGCGGATCTTCTCGGCCAGCTCGCCGTCGCTCGTCACGACCGCGCCCGCATCGCCCATCGCCGAGAGGTTCTTGGTCGGGAAGAAGCTGAAGATGCCCGCGTCGCCGAACGCCCCGGCCATTTTGCCGTCGAGTTTGGCGCCGACCGCCTGGTCGCCGTCTTCGAGGACCTTGATCCCGCGCCTGCGCGCGAGGTCCATGATCGTGTCCATCTTGCACATCTGCCCGTAGAGGTGGACCGGGACGATGGCCCTGGTCTTGTCGGTGATGCACGACTCAAGCGATTCGATCGCAACGTTGTAGATCCGCGGGTTGATATCGCAGAATACCGGCGTCGCGCCGAGGCGCGCGATCGAGCCGGCGGTGTGCACGTAGGACAGGGGCGAGGTGATCACCTCGTCGCCGGGCCCGACGCCGAGCGCCATGAGCGAGAGCATCAGCGCGTCGGTCCCTGAGCCGACGCCGACGGCGTGCTCGACGCCGCAGTACTCGGCGAGCTGCTGCTCGAACTCAGCAACGTAGGGGCCGAGGATGAACTGGCCCGAATCGGCGATCTCGGCGAAGGCGGCACGGAAGGCCGCGAGGTGAGGCAGGTTGTTTTCGGTCAATCCGTAGAGCGGGACAGGCATGCAGGCTTCTCATCCGTGAGGGCGGGAACCGATTCATCATAGCAGTTGCAGCGGGCGACGAAACGCGATGTAATACCAAGGCCTATCGCTCCGGACGGGACAAAATCATGGCCGACTCCAGCAACGAACGCGTGACCTGCCCGGACTGCGGCAAGGGCTACCGCTGGCAGGACAAACTCGTCGGCCGGGTCGTGCCCTGCAAGCAGTGCGACACAAAGTTCTCCGTGCCCGATGCGCCCGGCGTGGGTGTGGCTTACGCCCCCGAGCCGGTGACCAACCACGACGGCACCTACGACCTGGACCTGGGCGAAGACGACGCCCCGGCCACGCTCGCCAACCCCGCGGTCGGCGGCAAGTGCCCCAGCTGCAACAGCCCGGTCAAGGAACACGCGGTCATCTGCATCAACTGCGGGTTCAACATGCAATCCGGCGTCAAGATCGAGAAGCCTCAGGTCAGCGAGCTATCCCCGGGAGATCGGAAGGAGAGCGAGAAGATCACCAAGGCCCCGATCCGTGGGATGACATGGGTGCGCACAGGGCTGTGGTTGAACTTTGGTTCGATCGTCCTGGTGATTGCAGCGGTCCCCGCAGGTATCGCGATTGCATTCACGTCGTTGGACTTTGAATTGATCATTAGCATCCTGGCATACCTCGCACTCGGTTGTGGGATGTTGGGGACGCTGCTTTGCCTCGCTGCTCCGAGCGAGGCACGGGGCCGACCGATCCTCGCTGTCTCAATTGCGCTGTCACTGGCCGGCATCGTCACGACCGCCCTGGTCGATAACAGCACGCTGTCAGAAAATTTTGCTTATCTCGCGGATATCTTGAGTATTGCCGGAACCGCTTGCTTCCTTTACTTCTTCGTATTGCTGTCCCGGTATCTCAACTTTGAGCAGATCACAGAACGTGCCGAAAAGGTATTAGGCCTTTACATCTCGGTCCAGATTGGGTTTTATCTGATGCTGGTGCCTTTCGTCGGTTGTTTTCTCGTGCTGCTGGTCTTGGGGGCCGCTTTCTATACACTCTGGCTATACATCTTGCTGCTCATCGATTTAAACAATGCGCTAAGCTATCGCATCGGAGAACAGCGGGTATAGCCAGCGGTACCGCAACTCCGCACGTTGGCCGGGCTGAAGCCAGGCCGACTCGAACACACCGTCGAAACCCAAACCCAAACGATTCATGCCCGACGCCAAGAACGACCACGTCACCTGCCCCGGATGCAATAAGGCCTACCGATGGAAAGAAGCCGTCGTCGGCCGGCTGGTTACATGCAAGAAGTGCGGCGTCGAGTTCACCGTGCCCAAGCACCCCGGCAAGGGCCAGCTGGTTGAGCCCGAGAAATCCGACAGCGAGGACAGCGTCTATGCCCTCGCGCTGGACCTGGAAGAAGAACCGACGCCGAAGCCTAAACCGCGCCCGACTCCGCAGAGGGAGCACGTCGTCCCCGAGCCGGCGGTGCGCCCCGAAGGCGGGCCGGAGTCGCCGAGCACGGGTGCGAGTGCAAGCGAGCCGGAAAGCGAAGAGCCGGCCGAGGTCAGCGAGGCCGTTAAGGCCCGCCGCCGGGAGGAGCAGCGCCTCGCCGCCGCCGCGGAGGCCGAGCGTTCGGTCGGCAAACTCAAGCTGCCGATCCTGCTCGCGGCGGGAATTGGTTTAGTGATTGTGATCCTGCTGGTGCTGATCTTTGTGTCCGATGCGCTGGATGGGATCCTGGGATAGCACCCGAGCTCAAGTCATCGACAGCCGCGACGCTACGCGTCGCAGGCGAACCCTCAAATATTTGCCATGCTTTGCCTGCGACGCGTAGCGTCGTGGCTGTTACAGTAAAGAACAAAGCAGCTCACCCCTCGCTCTGCCGCTTGACCGGCTCGCCCGCGAGCAGCGTCTGTGACTCGGCGACCAGCGCCGGGATGCGATCGGCGTAGGGCAGGCCTTCGATCACTTGGGCAACCGCGTCGATGTCCAGCTGTCTGCCCTTGTCTACCGCCGTGCCCGGGAACCAGTGCCCGCCGTTGCCCAACAGGTTGAAACGCATCTTGCCGTAGTCCTGCATGCCCCAGCCGACCGTGAGGTGGCGCAGCCAGAGCATGACCTCGAGGTTCAGCCCGCCGGGCGTGTGCTCCGGTTCGGGCAACTCGGCGTTCATGGCCTCTGGGTGATCGATGCCCACGCGCTCGCGCATCAGCTCCGTCAGCTTCGTATCGATCGGCGGGACCAGCTCGTCCGTGCGGTCCATCAGCCCGACCGCCTCAAGGTGCAGGTCGTAGTCGCTCGGTCGGGCCGCGCCGAGGCTCAGCGTGTGGACCTCCGGCCGCTGCAGACACCACAGGTCGTTGAACACCATCGGGTGAAGAGGCCCGCACGCCTCGACCCATTCCGGGGGCGGGTCGTAGAGCTTGCCGCCCTTGTCCGACGGGCTGATGATAAAGACGCCCATGTCCAGTTCGGTCGCGCGTTCGATCGCCGGCCAGTTTCGGCGGAAGATGTAGTACCAGTGCAGGTTGACATAATCGAACGCCGAAGCCGCGCCGCGCGGGTCGGCGTTCATCGCCGCGAGGATGATGCGCAGCGGCGCGTGGGTCGAAAAGCCGACGTGTTTGCATAAACCTTTGCGTTGCAGCTCACGCGCCGCGTCGAGGCAGCCGCCGGCGCGGATCGATTGATCCAGCAACTCATCATTGTTGATCCCGTGGATCGCGAGCAGATCGACATCATCCAGCCTGAGCCGGTCCAGCGACTCCATAAAGTGCGCGGTAAACTTGGCCGGGTCGTCCTCCGGGCCGATCTTGGTCTGGACGATCAGCTGATCGCGCGGGTATTGCGGAAGGACGGTGCCGAGCTGCCGCTCGCTGACGCCGTAGCCCCGGGCGGTCTCGATGTGGTTGATGCCAACATCGATCGAGTGCGCGATCGTCTCCTCGAGGTTCTTCTGGACCGCGGGATCGACCTCGCTCAGCGGCTTATCGGCCCAGCCGTCCTGGTAGCGCATCCCGCCGGTGGAGATGACGGGCATCCGCAGTCCGGTCCGTCCAAAGCGTCGGTACTTCATGGCGGGATTTTAGCAGCCGTGTCGCGGGTGGCCCGCAGCATCCCAAGCGAACTCACGGCACCAGCACCAGCTTGCCGATGTGCTCACCGCGCTGCATATCTTCGTGCGCTTGTTGGACATCGCCGAGTGCATATGCCCTGGCGATGTGCTGTTTGAACGTGCTATCGGAGAACCGGGCAAGGATCGCTTCGCAGGCTGGTCGCCAAGCCTCCTCGCCGGCGCTCACGATCTCGTCGAGCACCCAGCCGTGTAGCGACACCCGCTTGATGATCATCGGCGACAGATCGACGACACCCGGCTCGCCGAGCAGGCCGTAGGTATAGATCCGCCCGCCCCTGGCCAGCGCACGGACCTCGGCGGACAGGTACTCGCCGGACGCGACGGGGTCGAAGAAGACATCTACGCCCCTGCCCTCTGTGATCGTTTTCAGCTCGCGGTGCCAGGGCCGCATGACACGGTTGCCGTCCGCATCTCGGTCGTGGGTGATAACGAGGTGGTCGAAGCGGGCGGTGACGAGCGCATGGATCGCATCGGCCTTGGCCGGGCTGCTGGTCATGCCGATGGCCGTGCCGCCGAGCGCTTTGACGACCTGCGCCGCGGCGAGGCCGACGCTGCTGGACGCCGCGGGGATGCCAACGACCTGCCCCGCCTGGAGCTTGTCCTTCCAAGCCAGGCAGCCCCATGCCGTGAGGTACGCCAGCCAGACCGCGCCGAGTTGTTCATTGGGCAGCGCATCGGGCGCGGGCAGCGCGATCGAAGCCTCGGCGATCAGGTGCGTGCGGTAGGTCCCGCCGTGCGCGCCATCGATCGCGCGTGGGACGTTGGGCCCGAGGATGATGCGTTCACCGATGCGTGAGTCATCTACTCCAGCACCGACCGCCTCGATGACCCCGCCGGATTCGATTCCTGGCACGAAAGGGGGCTCTCCGGTCGATGCCTTGTACCGCCCTGCCCGCCCCATGAGGTCGGCGTGGTTCAGCCCGATCGAGGTGATGCGCACACGCACCTGCGTCGGCCCGGGCTCGGGCGTCGGCAACTCGGCCTGCTCAAGCGCCTCGGGCCCGCCGAAGTGGTTAACGATGATTGTCCGCATGCACCAAGTTTAGCCTGGTGATCACGGCTTGACCGGCGACTTCGCGTTGCGGAAGACCAGGTATCGGCTGGTGAGAAAATTGAAAACGGTCCCCGCCGCGATCCCACCCAGCGATGCGAGCCACAGGGGCGTGCCCGAGACAAAGTCGTGCAGCAACACGGACACCGCCCACTGCACGACCATACCGACCGAACACGCGCCGGCGAAACCGATGAACTGCTTGCCGATCGACTGCCCGCGTGCGTAGCTGAACGAGAACCGGCGGTTGAGCAGGAAGTTGCTCACCAGGCTCACCGCGATGCCACCGGCGAAGGCGACGCGCTCGTTCACGCCCATCCACACCAGCGCGTACAGCACCAGCAGGTTCACGACCACGCCCGATGCGCCGACCATCATGAACTGCGCCAGGTGGCTCCAGGTCCCGAACTTGTAGATGTACAAGCGGCGGAGGTGCTGGAGGTACCTAAGCTGTTCCCTGAGCGTCAGCTTGCTCTCGCCGTGTGCGCGGTCTGTGAAGTGGATCGGCACCTCGCCGACGTTGGTCAGCCGGCACTTAACGATGACCTCAAGCCCGATCTTGTAACCGATCGGGTTGAGGTAGTCGGCGCGCTCGAGCTCACGCTTACGGAAGGCGAAGAAGCCGGCCATCGGGTCGCGCGCCGAGGTCAGCGGCGCGGCGAGCTTGGTCGCGATGAAGCTGTTGAGCCAGCGGAAAAACCCCCACTCGTCATCGGTCGAGCCGCCTGCCACGTAACGCGAGCCGATCACCAGCTCCTGCCCGGCGTGCAGCGCGAGCACCATGTCGGGGACCTTCTCCGGCGGGTGGCTCAGGTCCGCGTCCATCACGACGATGACCGGGTGTTTTGCTAATCGCATGCCGTCCAGCACCGCAGGGCTCAGGCCGCGCGGGCCCTCGCGCTCGACGAGCCTAACCCAGTCGTGGCCGCACTGCTCGACCCACTCGCGGCTGCCGTCGCCGCTCTGGTCATCCATCAATAAGAGCTCAAGGTCAAGGCCGCGCTCGTGTTTGAGCGCGTCGATGCGCCCGACCAGGCCGGGCAGGTTCTCACATTCACGGTAGGTGGGCACGACGATCGAGATCGGTGTCAGCGACGCGACATGCGCCAGGCCGTCGGCGGGGGCGTCCACCGAAGCGGGGTCGTGCTCGGCCGAGGGTGGGTCGTGCATGGTCAGTGCGGTCATCGGTGCGGCCGGAAACTGGTGCGCGGGTTAGGCGGCCACAGGCGCGCCGTCAGTGAGTTTATCGACCGTTCGGGCCGCGACGTTCGGGGCGTTAAACGGGTTATTCGGACACCACAGGCTTGGGGCGGAAAACCGCGTAGGCGTCCACATCATCGAGTTGATAGTGCTCACGGACGGTTTGCAGCGTCAGCTCGCCGAAGTGCTGGGGGTGGTAGTCGAGTTCCGGGCCGACCTTGATGCCGAACACGCAGGCATCAAACTCGCGCTCGGCGATCCGCCTGGCGAACGCGGCCTCGGCCTCGGGGTGGTCGGCGAAGTAGATCCGCAGCATCCAGGGGTCGACGACGACCGGGTCTTCGCCGAGCAGCACCGGGACCATCGGGTTGAAGCTCAGGACATGCTCGCCCGGCTCGAGCTGATCACGCACGCGCCGCTCGGCCGATTTGATCGGGCGGATGCCAGCGAGATCCGCCGCGGCATCGGTCACCTGCCCGGCGCGCTTGCCCCACGCGCCGGTCGGTCGGTCAGGGCTCGCAAACGACACAGCGCAGGCGATCAGCAGCGTGGCGGCGACGATGGCGCTCCAGGCAAGATGCGGTGTCGCGGCTTCGCTGTTGGGTGGCACGTGATGGGCTTGTCGCCGGTCGCGCATCGCCGACAACCACATACCCGTACCAAGCGTCGCGACAGCGACGAGATCGATCAGGTGGTTCGCGTCAATGCCCGCCTTAGTCATCAGGTACGCGGACATCAGCGCGGCGAACAGGCAGGACCAGGCGAGGTATGGGGCGTGTTTGCGCCCGAGCCACGCGCCCAGTGCGCCCAGCGGTAACGTGATCCATAGCACCGGCTCAACGATCAGGATCAGCGCGACGCGGTAGGCGGATTTGGTTAACGCGCTGTCCCCGCCCGCGGCTTTATCGGGGAACAGGCAGACGCGCATGTTCTCGGAGAAGTGCCCGCCACTGAAGTGTTCGATCAGCAGCAGCCCGACACCGACGACGACCCACCACACGGGGATAAACAACGCCAAGCGTTTGGGCGCAAGGAAGACAAGCCAGAAGAAACACGCCGCGGCACCCCATAGCGCGCTGACCTTGGAAAGGAAGGCGAGGCCGGTCAAGACCGCGGCAAGCACAACACCGAGCGTGGACGGCTTCGCGTGCCGGGCGATCAGCACGACGGCCCAGACCTGCAACGCGGCGGGGAGCGGGTCGTGGCGGATCGTCAGCCCCGCTGTCCAGCCGATCCAGGTGCACAGCGGGAGGACGGCTAGCAGCAGGCGCGTGTGCCCGGCCAGCCGCAGGGGCCCGAGCAGTGTCCAGAGCCCGGCGATGAGCGCAAGGATGTAGAAAACATGCAGCAGCTTGGGCCCGACGATCGGGTCGTCAAACAGCTTGTGCGCTGCGGCCTGCAGCGCGACCGCAAGCGGGCCGAAACGCGAGCCGCCGAAGTGGCCGTCGAACTCCAGCGGCGTGTAGTAGACGCCCTGCGTCGCCCAGTGGCTCATTGCGATCCACGCGCCCGAGACGTGCTTGAGGTGAAGCGGCGAATCGAGGTTCGCGATCGCGGTCACCAGCCACGCAGTCAGGATCAGCGCAACACACGGATAAACCAGCCACGGCAGAACCCGTCGCGGTGTGGCAGAGCCTGTTTGTCCTGTCGTTGTGTCAGCCCTCATCATGAAGCGCCGCGGCCTGGCCGCGCCCGTCTACTCGCTGTCATTGCCCGGCTCTTCGTTTCGATCGCGCCGCCCCCCGCCGAAGATCAGGTCGAATGCGCTGTCGATCAGTTCGCCGCCGGGTTGATCGTCATCGATGCCCAGTTCCTCCTTGACCTTGTCTTTCAGGTCCTGCTCCTGCTTGCGGACCGTGCCTTCCAGCAGCAGGCGCGTCACCTCCTGGGTGATCAGGTTGCGGTCGAACTGCGGCCGGCGGATCGGGCCGGTCATCGGGATATTCAGGTAATCGTCCGCAGGGATGATCCCGTCCAGCTCATTGAATACGCGGATCAGCGACTCGCCCGGCACGCGGATCGCCATGTCCACGATCTGCCCGTCGACCAGATCGACCTCGCCGTCCAGCCGAAGCTGCACGTTGCCGACCGCGAGGTCGAACTCGTCGTAGCCGATCCGCCCGTCGGCGAGTCTGACCTTCGCGGGCTCGAAGACGGCCCGCTCGCCCTTGTGGCCGGCCCACTCCATGATCTTGCCAAGCAGCGCATTGTCGCCGAACTCAACCGAGCCGAGATCAACCTCGGCCTCGACGTATGCGCCTTTCATCGCCGAGTCGTTGAGCGGGAACCTGAAGCTTCCGCCGTCGATCTTGATGCTCACCGGGCGGTCACCGCTCTTGGCATCAAACAGGATCGGGTGCAGCCGGCCCATCCAGCGGTCGCCGAAGTCTTCGGAGACCTTGACCTCGACTTCGAGGTCCGCCCCGCCGCGCGAGGTGAGCATCTGGTCGGCATCGATGTCGAACTGCGCCGGCTTCATGCTCGCCCAGGCGCCGGGCAGCGGCTGGTCATTCTTGTCGTCCCAGTTGAGCTTGAGGGTCGCGCCGGTCGGCCGGCCGTCGTCGTAGGTGAACCGCGCGTCCATCTGCTGGACGACGGGCCCGAGGATCGAGGCGACGTCGCCGTCGCGGTTGAGCAGCGTATCGAACAGGTCGGACGGCGCGTGGTCGAGTGTGACCCCGCCGTTGAGCGCGATCTGCTGCATGAACGCCGCGGTATCGAGCGGGATGCCGCCTTCACTATCAAGCAGGTCGGTGACGGTCGTTTGCCAGGTCAACAGCGCGGGCAGGCCGTCTTCCCCGGCGTCGGGACGGACCCAGAACCGCAGGTCGGCCTGGACCTTGACCTCCCGCCCGCGCACGTCGCTGCTGACCGAGACCGTGCCGCCGCGCAGTTCGTAGGTCTTGTCGCGCTTCGGGTCAAAGACGCGTGCCGCGCTCAGCTCGATCTGAGCACCAAGCATCGTCCGGTCCTGGTCGGGGAAGAAGTAGCCCTCAACACCGGGCCGGCTCGTGTCGGTCGTGATCGCGACGGGCTGACCGCCGTCGCGCAGCGTAATACGGACAGGCATCGGCTTGTCGATCGTCAGTGCCGGCTGGTCTGGGTTGCCGCTGACCAACGCCATCAGGCTTGAAAATGCTTCGGGTGCCAGTGTGCCCTCAAGCGGGGCTTGCTCAGGCGTGCCAAAGGAGTAACGGCCCGGCGCGAACTCCCCTTCCACTTCACCGGTCAGTCGGCCTTCTGGACCGGGCCGTAGAACATAGCTGCGAATAAAGCGTTTCGTGCCATCAGGATCGTGCATGAGCTTGGCGTGCATCTCGGCCTGGAGCTCGAGCCTCTCGCCGAGCCAGAGCACGAGCCGGCCGTCGAGCCCGCCGAGCTTGTCCGCGAGCGCCAGCGGCAGCGCGGGGCTGAAGAACTCGACCTGCTCGGCTTCGAACGGGTTGCGGACGATCAGTTCGAGGCTGACCGGCTCGCGCGTCACGTTGCCATCCGGGTCGACCGCGGTCAGCAGCGCCGAGGCATCGAATTTGAGCTCTCGCGCAATCGACTTGCCCCCGCCACCGACGCGCAGCGTCTCGACCCCGATGACCTGGCCGTCGGTGTCACGCAACGCGAGGTTGTTGTTGCTCGCCACTTTGAGAACGATCGCGGCCGACGCGGCGTCCCAATCGAACGCGTCGCCCCCGCGCGGCAGGCGCATCTCGAGAGTGCTCAGCTCGATGCGTGAGGTCTCGATCAGCTCCAGGTCGGTGTCGGGAAACAACGCGGCGAACGCGTCTGGCGTCAGATCAAGGTACGCCGACGAGCGCTCGGACGCGATCAGCGTGTCGCCCTCGCGTTCCTGGTAAACGTGCACCTCCAAATTGGGCGACTTCGCGTGCACCTCGGCGCTCAACTCGCTGACCGTGCCCTTGACGACGCCGTCGGCGACGAGCTCGCCCTCGCCGAGCAGCGCCGCGAGCATGCCCGGCCGCAGGCCCTCGACCATCCCGCTGACAAACCGGTCCAGCGCTTCGGTCGGGACGCCGTCCACCACCGAC
>JANQKT010000127.1 GCA_028280965.1 Phycisphaeraceae bacterium | reverse complement strand
AGCCGATCAACGCGACAAGCTGGTAGATGATCTGCAGCTGGAACTCGGCGGCCTGTGAGGGCTCGGGCGAGCTCATGATCATCGACTCTTCGTTCGCGTCCACCGTGTGCTCGACCGCGACGTCCATCTCGCTGGCGGGCGCGAGCTTGAGCCGGTTGTGCAGCGGGTTGGGCGCGTTCTCACCGTAGATCAGCAGCGTGTTGCCCGTGCGGATCTGATCGCCGAGCTTGAGCTTCCGCCGCTCGGTCACGCGCACGCCGTTGACGAACGTGCCGTTGGCCGAGTGCAGATCGCGGATGTACCAGGTCCCGTCGCCCTCGGGCGTCAGCTCGGAATGCCGGCGGGAGATCGTCTGGTCGCTGAGCACGATCGCCTCGGACGACCGCCCGATCAGCTGCGGCTCGTCGTCCGGCAGGGTGAGCTTCAGCCCCTTGTCCGGGCCCTGGATGACGTTTAAGACGAGCACTTAGGTTGCTCCAATTCGTTTTGAACCACAGAGATACGGAGATCACAGAGTTCTGAATGAGACTTGATTCAGTTTTGTTTTCCGGCCTCCGTGCCCTCTGTGCCTCCGTGGTTCAATCCGATTCCAGTCTTTCCTTCCATGCCTTGAGCTGCGCCTCAAAGCCCGACACGCCCGCGTTGCCCGCGGACTGGTAGCGTTTGACGACGTTCTCCGGGCCCAGCCAGTCGTAGACGTCTTCGCCGACCGCGTCGCCGGCGTTGTACTCGTTGCACACCGCGTTGAAGTCGGCGACCGCCAGCTTCTTGAGCATGCCGACGCCGCGCTCTTCGCACAGGCCAACCACCCGGCCGACGATCTGATGCGCCGTGCGGAACGGCACGCCCTTGGTGACCAGGTACTCGGCCAGCGACGTCGCGTCGAGGTAGCCCTTGTCGAGCCCCGCCTTGATGCGCGCTTCGTTGAAGGTGGTGGTCCGCACGATGCCCGCCGCCATGTCCAAGCAGTCGCACACCGCGTCGTATGCGGCGAAGAGGTGCCGCTTGTCTTCCTGCAGGTCGCGGTTGTACCCGACGGTCAGGCCCTTGCACATGGTCAGCAGCGCGATGAGCGAGCCGTAGACCTGCCCGGTCTTGCCACGGACCAGCTCGAGCATGTCCGGGTTCTGCTTCTGCGGCATCATCGACGACCCGGTCGTGTACGTGTCGGCCAGTGTGATGAAGCCGAACTCGGTCGTCGCGTAGATGATCCACTGCTCGGCCCAGCGGGAGAGCCACATGGAGGTCATCGTGAGGGCGTAGGCGAAGTCGAGGGCGATGTCGCGTGAGGCAGTGGCGTCTATGGCATTGGCTGTCGGAAAAGTCAGATCATCTAACCATTCGGTCGTCATCGCACGATCGATTGGCAACGACGACCCGGCAATCGCGCCTGACCCGAGCGGGTTGGAAAGCCGGTGCTCGTGCGTCATATAGAACCGTTGGGCAGAACGAGCCAACGCGTTGACCCAGGCAAAGACTTCTCCGCCGACAACAATCGGCTGGGCCCGTTGCAAGTGCGTGTAGGAAGGCATCACGATATCGCCGTATTGATCTGCCAGATCAATAAATGATGTGATTACTTCATCGATCTTCTTCAATACAACTGCGATCGCTTCATCGGTCCATAGTTTTAAATCCAGCGCCACCTGATCATTCCGCGATCTTCCGGTGTGCAGCTTCCGCCCGGCGTCCCCCGCCTTCTCGATCAGCGCCGCTTCGACGCACATGTGCACATCTTCGAGCTCGACTTTCCAGCCCGGCCAGGCTTCGCCCTGCTCGTTGATTTCTTGCTCGATCTCATCGAGGCCCGCGTTGATGGCGGACAGGTCTTCCGGGGTGATCAGGCCGACTTTTTCGAGCATCGCGGCGTGGGCCTTGGAGCCGCGGATGTCGTGCTTGTACAGGCGTTTGTCGTAGTCCAGCGACGCGACGAACCGCGCCGCCAGCGGGTCCTCCTCGCTGCCGGATGCTTTGGCGTGTTCCCAGGGCTTGCTTGAGCTTGTCATAGGCCGACAGTTTAGCGGAGCGGTGAAAACGGCCGCGGAATAAAAGGCCGCCCGGCCCGGTTCTACCCGCGTCCCACACACGAAAGGAACCCGCCATGAAACCCGCACCCATCGCTTCGTGGGCCCTGCGCATCGCTATCGCAGGGCTGTTCGTCATGGCCGCCGTGCCCAAGCTGACCTTCCAGGCCGAGCCCGTCGAGCTCTTCAGCCGGCTCGGTGGGGCGGGCGTGATGGTGTTCACCGGCGTGCTTGAGCTGGCCGTCGCCGTGCTGCTGCTGGTGCCAAGAACCCGCGCGGTCGGCGCGGTGCTCGCCCTGGGCGTGATGGGCGGGGCGATCGTCTCTCACCTCGCGGTGCTGGGCCTGGGCGGGATGTTCCCGCTGGCGGTCGTGCTGTTCGTGCTCGCGGGCGTGCTGGTCGTCCTGCACCACGACGAGCTGCCGCTGACCCGCGGCCGGCCGATCGGGCAGCCGGGCGTGACGACCTGACGCCCCGCCGACAATTTAGCCCAACGCACAGGCGGCCTCCGTTGTCCCCGGAGGTCGCCTGTTTTTCTCGCCGAACTCAGTTTTTTGTAAACATTCTAAATTAGACAACCCATTTTCCAATCTTTGAGAATGGATTGTTGCATTTCTTCGTACTCAAGAGGACAGATTCAGTATCTTTGTAAGGATTCACACCGGGCCTTCGTGCGGGCCCGGGCTTCCGGAGCGACTCATGCTGGCCAAGACACTCAAACGGATCATCGACAAACAATTCACCTCCGCCAAGGAGATCAGCGAGCTGACGGGGGTCAGCCAATCGACGGTGTACCGGTGGATCGCCGGTCAATCGCAGCCGGATTTTGATTCGGTGCGGCTCTTGGTGCGTCTGCTGCCGGACACGCGGGCGCAGAAGGCGCTCTTGACCGCGTTCACCGCCGGCACCGACTGGCACGCGACGCACATGAACCTGGAGCTGGACATCAACGCGGACGGCAAGGTCGACGCGGACGATGCGCTGGACGCCAGCTGCAACGCGCTGAAGAGCTCGAGCGACACGCTGCTGTCGATCCGCGCCGCGAGCAAGGGCAAGATCCTGAACAGCGATGAGACGCTCGAGCTGATCTCGGCGCTGAACATGACGGTCCGCCACTGCACGATCACCCAGCGGATCCTGGTCGATATGGCCGAGCAGCGCAAGAAGCGGAAGCTGAAGCTGGCGAAGTGAAGCGCTTTTGAAACCACAGATGCACACGGGTGGGCACGGATTCATACCAATGGGTCATCCGTGTGAATCTGAGTGCATCTGTGGTTTCAATCCGAATCGTTTGAACTGATCGTCAACTCAACAGGCTTCGGTTCTTCTTGATCGCCTTCGATGTGCAGCTTGTCTGCGCGCTGCGTGGACCAGTCTTTAACATCTAAATCGGGCGCGGAATCACCGCCGTGCGTCTTGATCAGGTTGTAGCCGTTGTCGCGCTGGGCGGGGACAAAGCCCGCGTCGCGGATGAGCCGGCAGAGGACCGCCTCGTTGAGGCAGTAGGTCGTGCCGGCAGCACTGACGACGTTCTCCTCCATCATGACCGAGCCCATGTCGTTGGCGCCGTAGAACAGCGCCAGCTCGCCGATGTGCGGGCCCATCGTGACCCAGCTCGAGCCGATCGAGTGGATGTTGTCCATGAACAGGCGGCTGATCGCCTGCATGCGCAGGTACTCGGTCGCGCCGGCGAGGCGGACGGCCTTCCCGGCCCGCGGCGCGAACTCACCACAAGCCTTCTTGCCCAGCGGATCGACCCTGCCGTCCAGCACCGCGTTCGCCAAGACGTCGCCGGGGAACGGCTGGTTTGTCGAGCGGTCGTAGTCCGGCAGGTGGCCCAGCGGGGTGTTCTCGCGTTGGAACGGCCAGGCGATAAACGCCATGTATTTGCCCGGCCAATCGTTGTTAATCGCTTCGTCCTGCCGGGCGCGGATCCGCTGCATGTGGTCGAAGCGGTCGGCGACGCCCTCGATGTGGCCGAACATCATCGTGCCCGACGTCTTCATCCCCAGCTTGTGAGCCATCGCCATGACGTCCAGCCACTGGTCCGCCGTCGCCTTGCCCAGCCCGATGCGTCGGCGGACGTGCTCGGCGAACACCTCACCCCCGCCGCCAGGCAGCGAGTCGAGCCCCGCGTCCATCAGCAAACGCATAATCGCTTCGAGCTTGGCCAGCCAGACCTCGCGGTCAAGTTCATGCCCTTTCTTCGGGTCCGTTTTGGGAAACCCGTCAAGCTCGTAAACCGCAACAAACTCCACAAACTCAGGCGGGCTAAAGCCGTGGATGTGGATGTGCGGGAACTCGGCCTTGAGCCCCTTGAGCAGGTCGATGTAGAAATCGACGCCCAGATTCGGGTGCATCCCGCCCTGCAGGAGCACCTGCGTCCCGCCAATGTCTGAGAGCTCGCGCACTTTGTCGTGCAGCTGCTGCTTGGTCAGGACGTAGGCGTCGTCATCGCCCTCCTTGCGGAAGAAGGCGCAGAAGGTGCAGGACGCCGAGCAGACGTTGGTGTAGTTGATGTTGCGGTCGATGACGTAGGTACGCGCAGCGCCGTCCGCCGCCCGGCCGTGAATGCGGTCGGTAACACTGGAGGACCATCGGCCCAGGGCGTGCAGCGAGGCCTCTTGGTACAGCCTCAGGGCGTCGCGAACGGATAGGCGGTGGTCGCCGGCGATCAGGGCGTCGAGCCTGAGTTCACGTTCGAGTTGGGCGTCGGCCAACCGCATCGCCACATCATAGGCCGATCAGCCGCGAAGCCACGCCTCGCTGGGGCGTCGCGACACGCTGAACCGTTGTTTCAGGCCTCAAAGAGGTAGCGACGTGATGCGACCCGCCGGCAACACGTAGCGTTTCGGCTGATCCCGGACCATGCGATAGTCTTGGAATTACGGAATCCTCGCATTGAACCGCTGGCCTATCCTGCTAAAATCGGGCACCGTGGGACCCTTTCCTCTCGTATGACTCTTTGACCGGGATTTGCGATGCAACAAAAACAGACCGACCCAAGCACGGCCCTGCTGTGCGCCAACCGAACCCCCAGCGGCTGGCTCGCGGCCTGGCTCGCTGTGCCCGCCCTGATGCTCACCATGGCGATCGTCGGCGGCCCGGGCGCGCCCGGCGGCCCGCTCGTGGCCCAGGCCGTGCAGGACGCCGAGCCGGAGAAGGAAGAGACCGAAGAAGAGCGCAGGGAGCGGATGAAGCGCCTCGCCGAGGAGCGCCGCAAGGCCGCCGAGGCCGAGCGCGAGAAGGCCGCGGTCGTCGCGGTCGAGGCCTACGACAAGATGGCGCGGGCCTACCTCGACGGGGAGATGGACCAGATCGCCGAGCTGAACAAGGAGATGCGCCGGCACACCCGCTACCTCTCACGCGAGCAGCGCGAGGCCGTCAAGCACATGGCCAGGAAGGCGCCCGAATACCGCCCGAAGTGGTGGAAGGGCACGAAGAAGGAAGAAGAAAACAGCTTCAAGGCGGAGATCTGGGGCTTCGATTTCTGGGCCAACTACGTGCCGACCAAGGAGCTGGGCCTGCAGGCGGTCTTCCCCAAGGAAGAGTTTAATCGGCGGACCGGCGAGATGGAGATCGTGGACCTGATCGTGCTGGTGACCTGGAAGCCGCTGATGGTGGACAGCCCCAAACCCGCCGAGGGCCGGTTGGCCCGCGAGCACGGGTACACGCTCGGCGACATCGCGGAGATCATCGTCTGGCACGAACTCGGCCACAACTACATCACCGAGAGCGCGACCACCGCACAGAACATCGACGCCTATCAGAACCACGGCAAGCTGTACTCGAAGCTGCACGAGTACTTCGCGGACATGACCGCCATCTACCACAGCAAGCCCAAGGGCAGGCGGATCGCCCTGCAGTTCCGCCTCGACGGGCTGGATTACTACATGCCCGACCAGGAACACTGCCGGGGGTCGCACGGGATCGGCTCGATCGTCATCGCCGACATGCTAGCCAACCCCGACGCCTGGCCGAGCGTGCACTTCCCGCCCGCGGTCCCCGAGCAGCAGGTCGAGGTCAACACGATCATCTACATCTACGAGAACCTCTCGCCCGAGTTCACCGTCGAGGAAGACATGCGTCTGCAGCAACTCGCCTACGATTACATCAAGAAGCAGGGCGTGAAGACCTTCAAGACCAGGGGCGAGCTGACGCTGCCCAACAAGCTCAAGTACCGGTTCACCTTCTCCGAGGACCGCGAGAACCAGGAACAGCGAGACAAGTGGGTCGCGGACAAGCTGAAAGAGCTGATCAGCGAAGGCCGAGCCGACAAGCTCGAAGAAGGCGAAACCTACGAACCGCCCGAGCGCACCCACACCCGCCGTGACCGGTTCACCATCCGTTTCGACAACGATGGCGAGGATGATGAGAATGCGCCCAAGCGCATCGAGATCCCCTGGGATCAGTAAGACCAAGCGCCATCAACAACCAGACCACGAAACAGCCCGCGTTTAACACGCGGGCTGTTCTCTATTGCGTTTTGCCTGTGTTGTTTGGTTGGCCTTGGGGTGTCGGGGCAAAGCCCTGACCGCCCGCCGCGCAGGCGCTTGCAAGAAAAAATCAACAACAACCACAACTTCTACACTTCTTCGATCTGCTTGTTCTTCTCGCCGACGAGCGCATCGACCTCGGCCTCGTTCTTCTTCAGCAGGCCCTGGATGTCGTCCTTGGCCGACTTGACGTCGTCCTCCGAGAGGCCCAGCGACTTGTCCTTCTCGCACTGGTCGATGTGCTTGTTCGCGTCCCGACGGGCGTTGCGGATGGTGACCTTGGCCTGCTCGCCCATCTGTTTGCAGGACGCGATGAGTTCCTTGCGCCGGTCGCCGGACAAGGGCGGGATCGAGATGCGGACCTGCTTGCCGTCGGCCTGGGGGTTCAGGCCCAGCCCGGCCTTCTCGATGCCCTTGATGATGTCGTTGACCGTGCCGGGGTCGAACGGCTTGACCAGCAGCTGGGTCGGCTCGGGCGCCTGGACCATGCCCAGCGAGCGGAGCTCGGACTCGGTCCCGTAGGCCTCGACCTTGACGAACTCGATGAGCGCCGGCGAGGCCCGCCCGGTCCGCACGCCCTTCAACTCGTTCTTGAGGTAATCGACCGCCTTGTGCATGTGGGCCTTGGCGTCTATCTGGATGCTGTCCAGGTCCATGGTGAATCTCTTGGGGTTGATAGATTTACCTGTCGGGAAAGACCTGCATCATATCGCTCCAGAGCGATACCCGCGACGCGGGCCTGACGGCCTACCCAGGCGCCGGCGGGGGCACGCCGCACCACGTCCGTATCTTGGACAGATGGCCACCATCACAGGAATACCTCTGCTGTCTCAACCCAACGAGATTAGACACCGCTTCTTTGATGATCCGGCCCGCTTCGCAGGAGCCTCACGAGTTCTTTGCTCTGGCCCAACGCCACCGTGCAGGTTAAAGCTAAGACGCCACGGCTCAGCCCCCACACCCTCTGGGCTAGACACACGATTGAGGCACATGAACAACCGCCGGCCACACTGTGACCGGCGGTAAAGGAGCAAACAGCCGGGTTTCGCCTCATAATCATCCGGTGGTAGCGTGCCCGGGCCCCAGCTATCCATGGCGGCGACGGATGGCCAACAGACCACCCAGCCCCAACAAAGCCAGTGAGCCGGGCTCAGGAACAACTTCGACATTGGCGGCAAGAACAGCAATACCCGCATTCGCGTTGTCGCCATTCTGGAACGTAATCGACTCGAGCGTGCTCCCATTAAAAGCGTTGAGGTCAACGACTTGCTCAGTGATCAGAAGCGTCGCACCGCTCTGCGCGAAATCGGTGTTCTCGGTGCCGGGGAAGGCACCGATGTTGGGGGCCCCCGCGCCGGGGCCAAACCAGTCGGGGGCCGTCAGCGTAGCGGTCGTGCTGCCACCGCCTTGGAAGCCAAACACCACCTCGAACGTCGCGCCACCGTTGCTCGCCTGGAAAAGGAAGCTCGCGCTGGAGGGCCCATCCAAGAGGATCGGGGCGCCCAGCGTCGTGGTCTGCGGGCCGGTCTGGTCGGGATCGGCCAGCCAGTTGGGCTGTACGCCAAAAGCGTCCGCATCCACCCCATCGGCGTCGAACGGCCGGTTGCCGAAGTCCACGGTGTTGCGGTTGCCCAGGTGGACAAGATCCAGCGTGTCGGCGGTCGTGACAAATTTGTAATTGTCCAGGATGGGGTCGCTCGGCACACCGGCCGTAAAGTCAAGACCACGGTCGGAAATCGACCTGTACCCATCGGGGTCGTCGGGCGTCCCATCTTCGCCGAAATGCACAATACCATTGAAGTTGTAGTTCAAGTCAATCTGAGTAGTAGTCTGGGCGGACACGCCCCAACCGCAGACTACAGACACCATGGCGAGAGTTTGGGTACGGGCGAGCATAACGTTTCTCCTGATTTGGAAGAGATGAGAAGCAACCGACGGGCAGTGGCCGATTGGTTTGGCTCGGCCTCGAAGATCCGACCTGAGGCATGTTCCGTTCTCGGCGAACAGCAAGGCGTCGTCGAGTTACTAGGCTGATGTTGCCTGAAAGAGATAACCCTAGTGGGGTAACATGGACAAGGTAACGTGTTGGCGTGTCAGTTACAAGTTTTGTCCTAAAAAGATTTAAATTATTCTCCACCAAGTGCTTTACTGCCCTTTAAACAGCGATTCTGAAGCCGGACAAGCGGCCGCAGGAGCAGACTGATCGCCTCCACGCGAACCTTGCCGGTCTGTACCGGCCGACACAGCGCGGATGCCGTGCTGCCGGCGAGGTGTCGCGGGAGTCGCTCGATCTGCCGCCCAGCGGCTCGAAACAATGGAAACGGCAAAGCCCGCCGCCGACCCAAAGGGATAGTTGGGCGACCGGAGGGTTTGGACACCGCTCTCACTGAACCCCAACCGTTCTGTCAAACAGGCTCAGAGACCAGCTCAAACGTTGATAGGAAGGCTAGCAGATAAAACCACTAGATCTCGCAGACTACCCAAATTGAAACAGGTGATTTGGCGACGGGCGCCCCTACCCCGCCGACACCTGTGTCCCGTGCGGCGTGCCCGCCACGACCTCGGCGATATGGCCGGGCGTCTTCATATTAAAGACGACGATCGGGATGCCGCGCTCACGGCACATGGCGAACGCCGTCAGGTCCATCACTTTCAGCTGCTTGTTGATCGCCTCGTCGAAGGTCAGCGTCTCGTAGCGCGTCGCATCGTCGTACGCGTTGGGGTCCTTGTCGTAGACGCCGTCGACCTTGGTGGCCTTGAGCACGGCGTCGGCGCCGATCTCCGCGGCGCGCAGGGCGGCGGCGCTATCGGTCGTGAAGAACGGGTTGCCCGTCCCGCCCACAAAGATGACGACCCGGCCCTTCTCCAGGTGCCGCAGCGCCCGGCCGCGGATGTAGTTCTCCGCGACCGAAGAGATCGCCAGCGCGCTCATCACGCGGGCCGGCTGGCCGAGCGCCTCGAGCGCTTCCTTGAGCGCTAGTCCGTTGATCGCAGTGCCGAGCATGCCCATGTAATCCGCCGAGGCCTGGTTGAAGTCGCTGGACTTGGCGAGCGCGGCGCCGCGGATGATGTTGCCCCCGCCGACGACGACGGCCAGCTCTGTGCCCTGCCGCGCCGCGGCGACGATCTCCTTGGCAATCAAATTCAACTCGTCAGGGTCGATCCCTAAGTTTCCGGGGGAGCAGAACGCCTCGCCCGAGAGCTTGAGCAGGACGCGCTTGAAGTGGGGCTTCGGGTCGGGCATGGGTGCTCCTTGAGTTCGGGTCGGATTTTACTGCATGTGCACCCCCGAAGCCCACTCGTCACGGCACGGGCTTGAAACCAAATAGGACGCCCTTCACCGGTATACTGCTTCTTCCGCATTGTTCTTGGAAAGAAAGGCCTGCACCATGTCCGAAGCGACCAGCATCGAGTCCACCCTGTCCGAAGACCGCCACTTCCCCCCGCCCGCGGACTTTGCGGCGCAGGCCCACATCGGTTCCGTTGAGCAATACAAGGCGCTGCACCGCCGCTCCATCGAAGACCCCGAGGGGTTCTGGGCCGAGGAAGCGAGCAACCAGTTCTGGTTCGAGTCCTGGGACAAGGTGCTTCAGTGGGACGCGCCGGACGCCAAGTGGTTTGTCGGCGGCAAGACCAACCTCTGCTACAACGCCGTGGACCGGCAGGTCTCCGAGGGCTACGGCGACGCGACCGCGATCATCTGGGAATCCGAATCTCTCGGCGTCGACGGCAAACCGGAGGTCGTCAAGCTCACCTACGCCGACCTCATGCGCGAGACCGCCAAGTTCGCCAACGTCCTGCGCTCGCGCGGCGTCAAAGAAGGCGAAGTCGTCACGATCTACATGGGCATGGTCCCCGAGCTCGCCATCGCCGTGCTCGCCTGCGCCCGCATCGGCGCGCCGCACTCGGTCATCTTCGGCGGGTTCTCCTCCCAAGCCATCAAAGACCGCGTCGAGGACGGCAAGTCCAGCGTCATCGTGACCTGCGACGGCTCGCACCGACGCGGCTCGGTCGTCCCGCTCAAGGACAATGTGGACGAGGCGTGCAAGCAGACCGACCTGATCGAGACCGTCATCGTCTATCAGCGGTGCCAGAACGACATCGCCTGGACCCAGGGCCGGGACGTCTGGTGGCACGACGCGGTGGCGAGCGCCAGTGACGACTGCCCCTGCGAGAAGATGGACTCCGAAGACCTCGCGTTCATTTTGTATACCTCGGGATCAACAGGCAAGCCCAAGGGCATCATGCACACGACCGGCGGGTACATGGTCTGGGCCGCGATGACGGCGCGCCTGACCTTTGATTTGAAGGCCGGGGATGAAAGTGAAGTCTACTGGTGCACCGCCGACATCGGCTGGATCACCGGCCACACCTACATCCTCTACGGCATCCTGCCCAACCGCGTGCCCACGATCATGTACGAGGGCGCGCCCAACTTCCCGGGGCCGGACCGTTTCTGGGACATGGTCGAGCGGCACAAGGTCACCAAGTTCTACACCGCCCCCACCGCGATCCGCGCCTTCATGAAATGGGGCGATGAACACCCCCGGAAGCACAACCTGTCGAGTCTGAAAGTGCTCGGCACCGTTGGCGAACCGATCAACCCCGAAGCCTGGATGTGGTACCACAACGAGATCGGCGGCGGCAGCTGCCCCATCGTCGATACCTGGTGGCAGACCGAAACCGGCGGGCACATGCTCACCCCCCTGCCCGGCGTCACCACCACAACGCCCGGCAGTTGTTGCACACCGATGATTGGTGTGGATGCTGCTGTGGTGAATTCCGACGGTGAAGAGGTCGGCACCAACGAGGGCGGCATCCTCGTCATCCGCAAGCCCTGGCCCGGCATGCTCCGCGGCATCTACGGCGACCGCGACCGCTACATCGATACTTACTGGAGTAAATTCCCCATCGAAAAGGGCTATTACGTCCCCGCCGACGGCGCGCGCGTCGATGAGAACGGCAACTTCTGGATCATGGGCCGGATCGATGATGTCATCGTCGTCGCCGGCCACAACATCGGCACCATGGAAGTCGAATCCACCCTCGTCGCCGAGGGCAGTGTCGCGGAGGCCGCCGTGGTCGGCTACCCGCACGATGTCAAAGGTAACGGCATCGCCGCCTTCTGCATCCCCAAGGGCGACACCCCCGCCCCCGGAAGCCCGGAAGCGGATGCGCTGAAAAAGCAACTCACGGCTTACTGCGCCAAAGAAATGGGCGCGATCTGCAAGCCCGACCAGATCCGCTTCACCGAGGCCCTGCCGAAGACCCGCTCGGGCAAGATCATGCGTCGGCTCTTGCGCGACATCGCAGCGGGCAAAGAGATCACCCAGGACGTGACGACGCTGGAAGACAAGTCGATCGTGGAGAAGCTGCAGGCGAGTGAATAAAGCCCAGACATTGGCAATGGCACAAGTATGGAAAGAACAACGCGACGGCCATTGGTCTAAGCATTTTGACTTTCACGGCTATCAAGGCTTACCGCCAGTAGATGTTTCACCAGACCCGAAGCTGGTACCGGTACATACCTATTCCGTTCGCGTCTGCGGATTTACATCTCGTTTTGGAAGCGTTGCGCAGATTGTGCCCGTACTCGATTACTACCAGCAACAAATTCCTCTAGGTACACGGCAAAATTTAAAGGGCCGTGCATTTGAACATGACGTCAGCCAACGCTGGTTTGAGCGATTACCAGGGCATCTACGGAAAGAGTCTAATCGGCATGAAGTAGTCAAAGCACTGGAGCTAGCCCTAGAACAGTTTGCTGAATACCACAACAAGTTCCCCACTACGGAAATGAATGCAGGCGGGCTACCAATAGTGGAAAATAAGTAGTCTGGGATATCACCAACGAGTGACTGGAGTAGAATTTTGGCTCCACATCTCCGGGTAACTCCACGCATTTGTAATACACCAATCTCATCACCGTCTGCGTGTTGTTGAGGATCATCCCTGGAATCGATGCGATGAAGATGAGATCAACAAGCCTGTTGACCCTGTTGGGCCTGACCTGGTCTGCTTTGGTGGGCCCGGCACAGGCGGAGGAGCCGCCGAGCGAGAGTATCAGCCCCGATGCGCCGCGCGCGGTGTACCACGGCTTCATGCGTCCGCCGGGCATGGGCGAGCAGTACAACACCTGGGCCGATGCGAGCGGGCCGGACGTCGGCGAGGCCGCGGTCGATCCCAAGCGCTTGCCGTCGCGCGTGGACAACTCGGCCCGGCCGGAGTTCCCGCCGATCTACAAGCAGCGCTACGGCACTTGCGGGCAGTACACCGCGGCGGCGACGATGTTCACCTACGAGATGAACGTGCTCAACGGCACGAAGGCCGATACGGACGAAAGGCGGTTCCCCGCGACGTTCTCCTGGAACATGATGAACCGCGCCGAGAAGACCGGGTCCGAGGCCTACCACGGCTGGGAGGTCGCCAAGCACGTCGGGCTGCCAACGATCAAGGCCTACGGCACGGTCGAGTGGGAGAAGGTCGGGGCCTGGCCCAACGGCTACAACATCTGGCGCGACGCGATGAACCACCGCGTCGCGGGCTACCGCTACACCCCCGCCCAGACGGTGGAGCAGCTCAACGAGGCGCGCGGCTGGCTGTACGACCGCAACCGGCCGGACGCGGACGCGCCGGCCGTCGGCGGGCTGCTCGCGCTCGACGGGCGCATGGGCGAGCTCAAGAAGGTGACCGTCACGATCCCCGACGGCCAGCACGAGGCGGGCAAGGACATCTGGACGCGCTGGGGTCCGACGGGCTACGGCCACGGCATCACGTGCGCCGGCTACGACGACAACGTCGGCTACGACGTCAACGGCGACGGGCAGATCACCAACGACCTGGACATCAACGGCGACGGCGCGGTCACGCTCGCCGACTGGGAACGCGGGGCCTACATCGTCGTGAACTCGTGGGGCGGGAAGTGGTCCGGTGACGGGAAGATCTACCTGCTCTACAGCGCAATGATCGACCCGACGTGGAAGCGCGGCAACTACCTCGGCCGGGTCGAGGTCGTGAACCACACCCCGCGGCTGACGCTGCGATTAAAACTGGCCTGCGACGACCGGACCGGCCTGCGCATGACGGTGGGCATCGCCGGCGACCCGGAGGCCGACGCGCCCGAGCACACGTTCAAGCCCGAGGCGTTCAACGGCTGGCCGATCTTCCGCAAGTCCAACGCCGGGCACGTCCCGATGGCGGGGCCGGATGACGACACGCCGCTTGAGGTCGGCGTGGACCTGACGCCCCTGCTCGAATCGCTGGGCGAAGACGCGGACGGCCGGGGCAAGGTGTTCCTGTCCCTGTCGCGCGCCGATGGCAGCGACGCGACCGGCATGCTGCACGAAGCCGCGGTGCGGGCGTACGGCGAGAACGGGCAGCCCGTCAAAGAAACCCCGATCACGATCGGGGGCAGCGGCACGTTTGGAGAGAAAACACTCAGAGTCGATACCGTAATCGCACACCTTCCTTGATTTGATCGGCCTCGAAGCTGTATTCATGGCTGCGGCATGACGACGGGCTGGAAGCCTATCCCACCCGGGGCCTCCGATTGACAAGTTTCTGATTCTTCACGCCCGCCCGCGTTCATCTGCGGCAAGAACGCCTTGCTCCGCGATCTCCGCGCCTCTGCGGTAAAGATCCGGATCCCATAAAATCCCCGCCATGGCTGACGAACAAAAAATCATCTACACGATGATCGACGTGACCAAGGAGCACGACCGCAAGCAGGTGCTCAGGGGGATCAACCTGTCCTACTTCTACGGCGCGAAGATCGGCGTGCTCGGGCTCAACGGCGCGGGCAAGTCGTCGCTGCTGCGCATCCTCGCGGGGGTGGACACCGAGTTCGAGGGCAAGACCGTCCTCCAGCCCGGCTACACCGTCGGCTTCCTCGAGCAGGAGCCGAAGCTCGACCCCGAACAGACCGTCAAGGAAGCGGTCATGGAGGCGGCGCAGGAGACCTACGACCTGCTCAAAGAGTTTGACGCGATCAACGAGAAGTTCGCGGAAGACATGTCGCCGGAGGACATGGAGAAACTGCTTGAGAAACAAGCAAGGGTCCAGGATAAGCTCGAGGCGATGGGCGCGTGGGAGATCGACAGCAAGCTCGAACAGGCGATGGATGCGCTGCGGTGCCCGCCCGAGGACGCGAAGATCGGGCCGCTGTCGGGCGGGGAGAAACGGCGGGTCGCGCTGTGCCGTTTGCTCTTGCAGAACCCGGACATCCTGCTGTTGGACGAGCCGACCAACCACCTGGACGCGGACTCGGTCGCGTGGCTCGAACGGCACCTGGACCAGTACCCGGGGACGGTGATCGCGGTGACGCACGACCGGTACTTTTTAGACAACGTCGCCGGGTGGATCCTGGAGCTGGACCGCGGGCGCGGCATCCCGTGGGAGGGCAACTACTCGTCGTGGCTCGACCAGAAGGACAGGCGGCTCGCGGCGGAAGAGAAGCAGGATGCGCAGCTGCGCAAGCACCTGCAGCACGAGCTGGAGTGGATCCGCAAGAACCTGGCCGGGCGGCAGGCGAAGAACAAGGCGCGGATCCAGCGGTACGAGGACCTGTACGAACAGCAGCAGCAGAAAGAGCCGAGCGAGATCGATATTTATATTCCGCCGGGCCCGCGGCTGGGCAGCGTCGTCATCCAGGCGAAGGGCGTCAGCAAGGCGTACGGCGACCGGCTGCTGTTCGAGGGCATGGACTTCGAGCTGCCCGCGGGCGGGATCGTCGGCGTCATCGGGCCCAACGGCGCGGGCAAGACCACCCTCTTCCGCATGATCACCGGGCAGGAGCAGCCGGACGACGGCGACTTGACGGTCGGCGACACGGTCAAGCTCGCCTACGTCGAGCAGTCGCGCGAGACGCTGGATGATTCTTTAGATGTCTGGGAAGCGATCTCGGGCGGCAAAGAAGAGATCATCCTCGGCAAAATGAAGATGCACAGCCGTGCCTACGTCGCCAAGTTCTCCTTCCTCAAGACCGACCAGTCCCAAAAAGTCGGCACGCTGTCCGGCGGGCAGCGCAACCGCGTGCACCTGGCGCGGATGCTCAAGGAAGAGTTCAACGTGCTGCTGCTCGACGAGCCGACCAACGACCTGGACGTGAAGACGATCCGGGCTTTGGAGGAGGCGCTCGAGAACTTCGCCGGCTGCGCCGTGATCATCAGCCACGACCGCTGGTTCCTGGACCGCATGGCGACGCACATCCTCGCGTTCGAGGGCGACTCGACCGTGCGCTATTTCGAGGGCAACTACCAGGCCTACGAGGCGGACCGCAAGGCGCGGCTGGGGATCGACGCGGACCAGCCGCACCGGATCAAGTACCGCAAGCTGACGCGCGGGTGAGGACGGTCTTTTGGGTGGGGTAGGCTTCCAGCCTGCCGTCACGACGGAGTCGTGAAGAAACGCATTTCGAGCCACACTCGAACGGCGGGCAAGATGCCCACCCCACCTTTTCATACAAGCTCTTGACCGTGCGGCTGCACAATCTGCGAGGCGCCGCCTTGCAGGCGGCGGCGAACCGGCGGATGATACGCAGAACCCATCTATCAACAGGACGAGCCCCCAAATGACCCAGCACCCCTCTGATACCGAGATGTCGTGGCAGCAAAACCAACAGCCCGCGAAGCCGAAGAAGGGCTGGTTCGGGCGCAACTGGAAGTGGTTTTTGCCGACGATCATCCTTCTGCCGCTCCTTTGCTGCTGCGGCGGGCCGATCGGCTTTTTCTGGTGGGCCGGGAACCAGATCTTCGACATGGCGCCCTACAAGGACAGCTTGACCGCGGCCGAACAGGACCCGGCTGTGCAGCAGGCCATCGGCACACCGATTGACGCACCCGATAGCATCATCGCGCTCGGTAAGATGCAGCAGGAAGGCGGCAAATTCAACGTCAACTCCACCGGGTCCACGATCGACTACGACGTCAGCATGCCGATCAGCGGGCCCAACGGAACGGGGATGCTGGTTGTGGTCGCACAAAGCACCGACGGCGGCGCAACCTGGGTCTACACCACCCAGGAAGTACATGTTGACTCGACCGGCGAGGTTATCGATCTCACACAGCCGGCCTCGAATCCATGACCCAGCTCAGTGTTAACGTCAACAAGATCGCGCTGCTGCGCAATCAGCGCGCGGTCGGTGTGCCGTCGGTTGTCGCGCTGTCACGCATCGCGCTCGAGGCGGGCGCGCACGGGATCACCGTCCACCCCCGGCCGGACGGGCGGCACATCCGCGGGCGTGATGTCGATGAATTGAGCGCCTTGCTCGCGTCGCCTCAGTGGGCCGATCATGAGTTCAACATCGAGGGCAACCCTTTGGACTTCGGCGGCGGGCACCTCATGCCGATCCTCCGCCGGGTCAAGCCCACGCAGGCGACGCTCGTGCCCGACGACCCGGGGCAGAGCACCAGCGATCACGGCTGGGATGTCGTCAAGCACCTGGACACGCTCAAGCCGATCGTGGCCGAGCTGAAAAGCCTCAGCTGCCGGGTGAGCCTGTTCCTGGACCCGGACCCCGAGATGGCCAAGTGCGCGGCGGACACCGGCGCGGACCGGATCGAGCTGTACACCGAGAGCTACGCGCAGGCGTTCGAGCAAGGCGGCGACGCATTAGCGCGCAGCCTCGACGCGTTCCGCGCCACGGCCGAAGCGGCGGGGTCGGTCGGGCTCGGGGTCAACGCAGGGCACGACCTGAACCTGGACAACCTGCCGGGTTTTGTTGCGATCCCGAATGTGTTGGAGGTCTCGATCGGGCACGCGCTAGTCGCCGATGCGTTGACGATAGGGATGGAAGGCGCGGTGAAGGCTTATCTGAAGGCGTGTACAGAGTAGCGCCATTCCGGTTCGATGTAGCCGCCGTGCAACGCACGGGGCGATCCGCAGAGCATGTCTTGGTCGGCGGATTCACAAAGCCGTGATACCGCTGCGATGATCCGACCCCCGCGTGTTACGCGGCGGCTAAGGCACGCTATCAACAAACATGAAGCGGGTCCTAAACGGCACATAACCGCTGTAATCGGTTTGTTTTACGCGTGATTCGGCTCGGCGATCGGCGCTGCGGGGTTTATACTTAACCGGACGATCCTGTCGTGGGCCCGACCGCTTGCACGCACTTCAGCACAACCCGAGGGACGAGCAGATCACGCTGCCGGCGTGGGTGACCCGGCCAACGCCAGCGGTGCAGGCGCTCGTCTCGACGTCGTTCATGCTGCTGTGGTTCGTCTTCGAGGTGCTGTCCAAGAGCTTCACAACGATCGAGATGGTCAGCGGGTGGTACCCGGTGGCGGGGCTGGGCGTTGCGCTCTTGTGGGGCTTCGGGCTGCGCTACGCCTGGGTCGTGCTGCCGGCGACGCTGCTGGGCGGGGTCGGGGTCTGGGGCCAGCCGGCGGGGGCGGTGTTCGTCATCGGGCTGGTCAACACGCTGACGTATAGCGGCGCGGCCTGGCTGCTGCGCCGCGCGGTCCCGCCGGGCCGGCTGCCGGGCAAGCCGGTCGAGGTCGGCGTCGTGGTAATGGCGGCACTGGCGTGCGCGCTGCTCAACGCGGCGGGCGGGGTCGGCACGCTGCTGGCGTTCAGACTGATCCCCGCCGACATCGCCGGCGAGGCGCTGATCGGATGGGCGATCGGCGACGCGCTGGGCATCTTCGCGCTCGCGCCACTGATGATCTTCATCGTCGCGCCGCAGTTCTGCCTGCTGCTGTGCAAGCGTCACGACCCGGGCAAGGCACGCCACGCCCGCATCGCCGGCAGCGCCGAGCTGTTCACTTCATGGACGCCGTGGCTGCTGATCCTCGGCACGGCGGGCCTGCTCGTGGCGGCGGCGTGCCTGCAAGAGACCTGCGACCCGCGCGCCTACTACCTCGGCTTCGCTCTGCTGCCGATCCTCGCGATGCGCTACCGCCTGGCGGGCGGGCTGTTCGCGCTGCTGGCGGTCATCGCCTCGGGGCTCATCGCCGCGGAGCTGCACGGCATGGACCTGCCGATGCTGGTGGACCTGCAGCTGATCATGATCGCGCTGTCGATCAGCACGATCCTGGTGGCGTCGTTCGCGGTGATGCGCGCCGCCGCGGAGCAGCGCCAGCAGACCGAGCACCAGTGGGCGACGCTCGCGATCCGCGGCTCGGGCATGGGCCGGTGGTACTGGGAGGTCGGCAGCGACCGGCTGGACACCGACTACATCCTCACCGACGCGTTCGGCTACCGCCGCGACAAGGTCGAACCCACCGTCGCCTGGTGGCAGCAGCGCACGCACCCCGAGGACAACCGGCTGAACCAGCGCGAGATCGAGAAACTCCTGTCCGGCCGGAGCGACTACTTCGAGGTCGAGAACCGCATGCTCGCCGCGGACGGCACGTGGGGCTGGTTCCACAGCCAGGGCACGGTCATCGAGCGCGACGCGCAGGGCCGGCCGAAGCGCGTCGCCGGCACGCACCACGACATCACCGAGCGCAAGGAGCTGGAAAACATCCGCTCGGACGCCGAGGCGACCCACCGCAGCGAGCAGCGCTTCCGCACGCTGGCGGACGGCGCGCCCGTCGCGATCTTCCAGACCGACGCGAAGGGCGTGTTCTTGTACGTCAACCCGGCCTGGAAGAAGATGACCGGGCTGGAGCAGACCGACGCGCTGTACCGAAGCGCCGCGGCGTTCACACACCGCGATGACCGCAACGATGTCGCCGACAACTGGGCCGCCGCCGTCCAGACCGGCACCGCGGTGGGCTACGAGCACCGCGTCGCGACGCCCGACGGCCGGACGCTCTGGCTGCAGACCCAGGCCACACCGATGAAGCACAACGGCGTGCTGCTTGGCTTTGTCGGCACGGGCGTCGACGTCACGCCCTACCGCGAAGCGATGGCGATGATCCGCGACTCGGAGGCGCGCTACCGCACGCTCGCCGACCACGCCTACGACATGCTCTGGCGGGTCAGCGCCGACGCCGACTTCACCTACGTCTCGCCGAGCATCACCAAGCTGATGGGCTACGCGCCCGAGGAGATGGTCGGGACCAACGCGTTCGACTACTTCCACCCCGAGGACCTGGAGCGCGTGCGCGAGAAGCACGGCGGGCTGTCGCCGGACGCGCCCGAGTTCCACGATGTGCACCGCTACCGCCGCAAGGACGGGTCGTACATCGTCTTCGAGGCCGTCGGCCGGCTGGTCGTGCCCGACCAAACCGGCACGCCGCCCTACATCACCGGCATCTCCCGCGATGTCACCCAGCGTGTCGAGTCCGAGCGCATCCAGCGGGAGCTGGAGGAAAAGCTCGCGCGCTCGCAGAAGCTCGACGCCATCGGCACCTTCGCCACCGGCATCGCCCACGACTTCCGCAACACGCTCATGGCGATCAAGCTCTCCGCGCAGTCCGCGGCGCGCACGCTCGACGACGGACACGCCGCCCGCCCGGCGCTGGACACCGTCAACGACGCGTGCGCCCAAGCCATGGCCGTGACCCAGTCCCTGCTCACCTTCGCCAAGGGCCAGGGCGCGGCGCAGAAACCGACCGACCTCGCGGCGCTGTTGTGGGACAACACGCGGCTGGTCCGCGCCGTCGTCCCGCCGGGCATTGAATTACAGCTCGACTGCCCGGACCAGAAAGTGATGGTCCGCGCCAACGCCGGGGCGATCCAGCAGGTCCTGCTGAACCTGGTGATGAACGCGAAAGACGCGATCGATGGCGAGGGCCGGATCACCGTCCGGCTCGAGCCGCGCGACGATGCTGCGGTGCTCACCGTTGCCGACGACGGCTGCGGGATGGAGCCGGGGGTGCTGTCCCGTGCGACCGAGCCGTTCTTTACCACCCGCGCCCGGCTCAAGGGCACGGGCCTCGGGCTCGCGCAGGTCCACGGCATCGTGACCGACCACGCCGGCGACCTCGCGCTGCGCTCCACGCCCGGCCAGGGCACGACCATTACCATCACCCTGCCGCTGCTGAATCCAGCCAACACACCGATCCCCGCCGACCGCCCTGAACAGGAGGCCACGCCATGACCCCCGCCGAACCGACCGCGACGACCAAGACCCGTGTCCTGCTGGTGGATGACCACGTGATCGTCCGCGACTCGCTCGCCCGCCGGCTGGAAGACGAGGCCGACCTGGAAGTCCCCGCGACCGCCGGCAACGCCGACGAGGGCATCGCGCTCGCGCAGGCCAACGGCTTTGATGTGCTGGTGATGGACATCAACATGCCGGGCATGAGCTGCTTCGAGGCGGCCAAACGCCTGCAGGAAAGCCACCCCGACCTGCCGGTCTTGTTCCTGAGCGCCTACTGGAACGACGCGTTCATCCAGCAGGCCATGGGCGTGGGCGCCTGCGGTTTGCTGAGCAAATCCGACGAGCCGGAGATCCTGATTGATGCGATCCGCTCGGTCGTCGATGGCGGGATCTACCTGTCCGAAGAAGTACGCGGCCGGTTCGAGTCCGAGTCCGCCGATGGCGACCGGCCCGAGCAACCCGAAACCCTGAAAACAAGACTGAGCACGCTGACCCCGCGTGAGGTCGATGTGCTGCGCTGGGTCGGCATGGGCCAGAGCCGTAAGCAGATGGCGGCGCAGCTGGGCATCAGCGACAACACCGTCGCGGTGCACACCAACCGCATCATGAAGAAGCTGGACATCCACGACCGCGTGGGCCTGGCGCGCTTCGCGATCAAGATCGGGTTGTCGCCGTTGGACGAGCCGGCGTGATGGATTGAAACAACTCGTGACCCCGTTTTCTCCCGGCCCCTCCATGAAAACCTATTGCCTGATATTCGTCTTGTTCATCGGCCTGTCCGCCTGTACGGCCAAGCCGCACGAACAACGCCCGGTTTCAGGCAGCCCCTCCGCGCCGGGCCCATCGCCCGCCGCAACGGGGGAAGCACCATCCAACAACGATCAAGACAACTTGCCGACGCCCGCGGCAAAGCACCCAGAAGATGCCGTGCGGGTTGTCGCGATCCAGTTCTTCGCCGCGGCGGTTGATAGGAACGTCGCCGCGCTGGAACGCATGACCGAGCCGGGCAAGTCGCCGGCCCGGCAGGCCGCACGCGGCCGCGAACAGTTCATGGGCCTGGGCGTCGCCCAAGTCGTTGTGCGAGACGATCGGGCCCTGGTCGTCAGCACCGCGCTGGTCGTCGAGAACCCGCCGGGCCCGGAGCAGGGCGCCGTGCTGCTCACCTTCAAACATACGCCGGGCGTCGGCTGGCGCTGCGTGGATATCGACTTCGAAAAAACCAACGACATCCCCGGCGAGGTCACACGGTTTCAGAAGCGGTAGAGCTACACATCTGCTCACGCGCAAGAAAAAACCCGCGTCAGCGGAACGAATCCGCCGACGCGAGCTTCCGGGGGCATGAGTAATCTATCTAGACTATAACGGGCCGCGGTTAACCGGTCAACCGGCTACTCATGATTTTCTAATACTTCTATATCACTATAATAATTAGAGCCTTGCAGATGCATATGCCTCCTGCACACCCGCGATCAGATCGGTCAGGCCCGTAGGCATCTCTTCGTCGGCGAACCGCTCGTGCAGGGCCTGGGTGTGTCGTCGGATCAGGACGCCCGCCCGATCTAGGCCGATCGCCCGCTCGTCGGGGGGCAGCTCTTCGAGCCCGCCGAGCGCGAACCAGACGGCCTGGAGCGTGATGATGTCCGTGACCGACTGGCGGACGCGCCCGCCCTCGCCATCCTCGGGCAGCGCGACCGCGCTGCGGGCGAAGTCGGTCCACCGGCCCAGCAAAACCGCCCAGGTCAGCCGGTCCGGCTCAAGCGGCTCGTGGGTTGGGCGGGCGGTTTCCGAAGTCATGCTCAGCCTCTGCCACGGACCGCTGCAAACCATGCAGGGCGACACGGGCCGGTAGACGTATGATAAACCTCCGAACCCCCACACGGAGCAA
>JANQKT010000259.1 GCA_028280965.1 Phycisphaeraceae bacterium | reverse complement strand
CTCTAAGCCTGACGGGCCCTGCGTTTTTCCGCAACGACGTGAAGCTGATCGACCGCCTGGGCGAGCAGCTGGGCGTACTTCATCATCGGCAGCACCGCGTGCGGGTGGACAATCACGACCAGGTCGTACCGCCCGGGCCAGCCCTGCTGGTTCAGGCGGAACGCCTCGCGCAGCCGGCGTTTGATGCGGTGGCGTGTGACCGCGTTGCCCACCCGACGCGGGACGGTCATGCCGAAGCGGTGGTGGTCGAGTGTGTTGGGCAACGCGAGCACGGACAGCGGGCCGGCGTTCTTGCGCAGCTTGTTGTCGAAGACGGCCTGGAACTGCTTGTCGCCGCCAAGACGGTGCGCCGCGGTGTAGCGGTATCGGCGGATGGGATCAGGATCGACGGCGGGCATCGACACAGTTTAGCGGGCGACACGCAGCGTCCCTTACAGAGCATCCATCACAACACGCCCGGGACGCTGCGCATCACCCGCGACACGTTACCCATCAATCATCTGCAACAGATCCGCAGGACCAAACCCCGGCCGCCGCAGCGCGTGGTAGTCCAGCACCACATCCGCGAGCGCGCGGTAGCGTCCTGCACGGTCCGCGAGCAGATCGGCGTAGCACCGCGCGAGCGCATCGCCTCGCGACTCGCCGGCCTCCGGCCTGAACATCCCCTGCCAGAGCACCGGCTTGGGCTCGCGCAGATACAGCTCGACCATCTGCGAGCGGACATCATCGGGCGCATCGAAATAGACGACGCGTGTTGATTGCTTGAGCTTTTCAAGCAACTCATCGCCGGCATAGATCACGCTGCCGGTCGTGTCGATGACGGCGTTGACCGCGCCCGACTCATCGAGCTGCCCGATCGCCCGCGTCGTGACTTCGCGTTCGAGCGCCAGGTAACGCGCCTCGCGCTCGTCGTAGCCGCCGGCCCAGGGCATCCCCATCCAGCGCCCAACCGCGTGGACAGGGTCTTCATCCGGGTTCGGCTGCGCGAGTTCACCGAGGCGCTCGCCGATCGCCTCGTCGCAGTCGTGGTGCAGCCAGCCGGCCCGGGCGAGCTGTTTCGCCCAGTAGGACTTGCCGACGCCGGACATACCGATGAAAGAGAGTGCCATGCCGCCCCGCTGCTACTCCACCCCCATCACCGCCGCGCCGAAGGTGAAGCCGCCGCCGAAGGCGCACAGGCCGATCGTGTCGCCCTTGCTAAACCGGTGGGCGCTCTTCGCGATCGACAGCGGGATCGATGAGGAGGACGTGTTGCCGTGCTGAGCGATCAGGTCGATCACCTTCTCATCCGGCACCTTCAGGCGTTTCTGGACGGACTCGAAGATTCGGCGGTTGGCCTGGTGCGGCACAAGCCAGTCGACGTTCTCCATCGGGATGCCGGACTCGTCGAAGGCCTGCTTGAGCATCTTCGTCATCGCGCGGACGGCCTCGGTGTAGACGCTCTTGCCGTCCATGTGGATGTGGCCCTGGCCCTGGAAGGCGACGGTGAGGATGTCGCCGGGGTCGGCCTTGCCCGAGAGGACCGGGCGTTCGAGGACCATCGCCTGCCCGCCGCTGTTCATCTCGGGTTTGTCGCTGGTGCAGCCGCGGACGATGGTGGCGGTGGCGGCGTCGCCGAAGAGGATGACCGTGCCGAAGTCTTCGGGGTCCACGACGCGCGAGAGCGCCTCGGTCGTGACGACGAGCACGGCCTTGTGCGGCTGAGTCAGGATCGTGTGGTACGCGGTGTCCAGCGCGTACAGCCAGCCGGAGCAGGCGGCGTTGACGTCGTAGACCATCAGCTCGTGCTTCGCCTCGGGGTCCAGCTCGCGCAGGATCATGCACGCCATGGACGGCGTGTTCAGGGGCGGCGTGGTCGTGTGGCAGACGATGCCGGTCAGGTCGTCTAGCGTGAGGCCTTCCGCCTCGAGCGCGGCGCGGGCCGCCTCGACACCGATCGACAGCGCCGACTGGTTGCGCGCCAGGATCGGCCGCGACTCGATGCCGGTGCGTTTGACGATGTCCTCGGCGGAGTACTCGGGGAAACGCTGCTGGAGCACCGTGTTGGTCAGACGCTCGCGGCCCTCGGCGATGTGGATCGGCGAGAGGTAGACACGCACCTTCTGGCCCGTCGCGGCGGTCGTGTCGAAGCCGGGCGTCGGCTTCAGATCACCCGGTTTCGAGATGACCGGGTGGCCCAGGTCCTCGCGCGTCTGGCGCTTGACGACCTTCGCCTCGCCCGCCGCAGCCGCGGTCTTGATCTTGATCACCGGCGTGCCAACGGGGACCTTCTCGTCCGCCTCGACAAGGATCTCGACCACCGTCCCGTCGCAGGGCGATCCGAACTCGAACGTCGCCTTGTCCGCCTCCATGTCCGCGATGATCTGCCCGGTCGTCACGGTATCGCCCACCGCCACGTTCCAGACGCTGACCATCACCTCCTGGTCGGCGGGCGAGGAGCCCTGCGCCTCGACGAGCTCGATGCTGTCGTCGCCCTCTTCCGTGTGCACGTGCGTCGGCCAGGCGATATCGAGCCCGAGCATCCCGCACGCGGTCGTCAGCGTTCGGCGGTAGCTGGGCAGCACCTCCAGCTGGTTCGTGTAGTTGCACGGCACCCAGGTGTGGGCGCGCGTCACGCGCCGGGCTTGAACGCCCTGGCCGAGCTGCTCGACGGCCGACGCGATGATCTCCCCGCCGAACCCGCCGGTGAGGTTGTCTTCGTGGACGACCAGCAGCCGGCCGGTCTTCTTGACCGATGCAACGATTTTCGTCTTGTCCCAGGGTGAGATGCAGCGCAGGTCGATCAGGTCCACGCCGACACCGACCGTGCCGAGCATCTCGGCGACGCCCATGCCGATCGTGACGGTGCTGCCCCAGGTGACCAATGTCAGGTCTTCGCCTTCGTGCAACGTCCGCGCGGTGCCGACGGGTGTGAGGTGCTTCTCAACATCCGGCGAAGTGAGCTTCCACGGCGCGCGGTCGTTCAGGCAGACCTTCGGGTAGAGGAACACCGTCGGCCGATTGGACTTGAACGCGGCGTTGAGCATCGCCGCGGCGTCGGACGCGCTGCTCGGCATCATCACATCGACGCCCGGGATATGGGCCAGCGTCGATTCCAAAGTTTGAGCGTGGAACGGCCCGAGGCCCGGGCGGTAGGCGCCGCAGGTGATCATGAGGATGACGGGCGCGTCGAACTGGCCGTGGGTCCGCCAGTGGATCGAGCCGAGTTCGTTCATCAATTGGCCGATGCCGGTGGGCAGGAAGTCGGCGAACTGGATGAAGCCGACCGGCCGGCCGCCGGCGAGGGCCCGGCCGATGGATGTGCCGATGATGGTGCTCTCGGCGAGCGGCGCGTTGACGACCCGGCCGGGGAAATCGGTCGAGAGGCCCTTGGTCACGCCGAACACGTCGCCCTTGGGGTCCTCGATGTCCTGGCCCAGCAGGGTGACACGGCCGTCTGTGGCGAGCTTGTCACGCAGGACGCGGCGCATCGCGTCGATCATCGTGATCGCGTCATCGCCCGAGACGCTTGCATCGCCGAGGTATTCGTCGGCGTCGGGCGATACTTCCACAGGCAGCGGCGCGCTCGCGGTCGCGCACGGCTCGGGGTCTCCGATCCGTCGGGATTTGTCGACCGCCTCACGGCAGCCACGCTCGACCTGTTCGTCCACCTCGTCGAGCTTCGCCCCGTCCACACCCGCCTCGATGAGTGCGTTGCGCAGGTTCGTTACCGCGTTGCTCACCTCGCCGAGCTGCTCGATCGTCTCCGTGCTGCGGTAGATGCGCTGGTCGTCGGCGTTGGAGTGGCTGCACAAACGGTCCACGCGCATCACACCGATGCGCGGGCCACGCGAGCTGCGCACTTCTTCAACCAGCGCGCCGATGCGGGATAGCTCGGGCAAAATATGTCGCCCGTCGAACCGGTGGATGTCCATGCCCCAGAACGGCTGGCCCTCGCTGCCGGGGAAGTTGTAGAAGGTCTGGCCGGTCGTATCGGTTGAGATCGCCAGCTCGTTGTCTTCGATCCAGAACAGCACCGGCAGCTGCGACCGCGCCGCCTCGGCCATGGCCTCCATGACCTCGCCCTGCTGGGTCGTCCCGTCACCGAGCCCGCAGATGACAACCGGCCGATCGGGGTTGTCCTTGACCTGCATCGCGATGCCGACGGCCTGCAGCGCGTTGTTGCCGACGGGGATGACGGTGCTGGGCAGGTTCAGCTCGCGGCTCGCCATGAAGCAGCACATCTGCCGCCCGGCCGAGTAGCTGTCGGCGTTGGTCAAGACCGAATCGAAGAAGTCCTTCGGTGTCACGCCGCGCGCGAGCATGAGCGCCTTGTCGCGGTAGTGCGGGTGCAGCCAGTCCTGTGGTCGCAGGAACAGGTTCAGCGCCGCCGCCGCCTCGTGCCCGAGCCCGGCGATCTGGAAGAACGCCTCGCCCGCGGCGCAGAGCTCCTGCTCGATGCGGTCTACGGCCTGCGCCGTGCGCATCGGGCGGTAGAGGGCATCGACGAGGTCGTCGGGCTGGAGCGACACGGCCGATGCCTGTTCCGGGGCACGTCCGGGGGCGGGGGCGCTTCCGGGGGGGGCGTGTCGCAGGAGGTCGTTGGGTGTGGCCATGCAGGGTCGTTCCGGGGGGTTCCCATCCGTGGGCAAACCGCGACTGCCCATCGTGTTAGGGTACCGCGCGGGGGGTGAAAACGCACTTTTTACCTGTTCGGTAAGGATTGATTCGGGCTGCCCCGATGTGGTGGGACAAGCCCACCGGCTAACACAACACGATCGATCGCTTTACGTTTCGCCCCCCGCGATCAGTTTCTCCAGCCGGCGACGTGCCGTGTTGACACTCGCCCGGCGGGTGTCGCCGCGGCCGCGGATGGCGGCGGCGCAGTCGGCGGTGTCGCGGGCGTGGCGGTAGGCGGCATCGGTCTTAGGCATCGGCAGCTCCGCGAGCGTCCGCAGGTACAGGTCGCGGAAGTTGCGATGCGTGCGGTACCAGCCCGGGCGGACCCGGCGGAGAACATACAAGCCCGCGATCGCGCCGAGGACACGCTCGCCCAGCGCGACCGTGAAGCCGACGCGCCGTTTGAACAAATCGAACTCCGGGCGGAGCACATGCACGTAGCTGACCTTGTCGCCCTGCTCCAGCGAGATGTTGAGCCGTCGGCGGTCACGCCGCCGACGGGCCGGACCGGTGAGCAGCGCGGCGAGGTAGACCTCGTCGGGGATCAGCATCGCCCGGCTCAAACCCTCGACCGTCGAACGCGTCAGCGCGTAGACACGGTCGGCGGTGTCGATGCCGATCACGTGGCGGATCGTGTTGACGAAGCGCTCGCAGTACGCCGGGCCGTGCTTCGGGCCCGCCCAGAGAACACAGCGCTGCGCGGTCGTCAGCAGTTGTCGGCGGAGCGTTTCGTCCAGCTCGGCGGTATCGTCGAGCAAAGGCTGCGCGAGCGCCTGGAACGAGCCGGCGAGCGACGCGCCCCGGCGGCTGCCGGCCTGCTCGGCCAGGTCGTCGGCGAGCTGGCGCAGCAGCGCGTCGAGTGTCGGCGCCTCGTGGTCCAGCGCGCGCTCGGCGTAGGCGGGATCGACCGCGAGCCTGCGCCCGACCTTGAGCGCCTCGGCCGAGCGCGGGTCGGTCACGCCCAGCAGGCGTACCGAGGCGGCGTCGATCGCGGTCGTGGTTAGCGGGATCAGGCCACGCTGCACGAGCAGCCCGAGGTAGACCCAGGCGGCGTAGCGCTGGTGCCCCCAGAACCACTCGGCGAGTCGGGCGATGGGCAGGGTTGTGAGGTTCGAAGAGCCTGGGCGCCACCGCTGTATGGAGGCCAGCTGCGCCGCCTGATCCGGTATCTCACCGCTGGCCAGCGCCGCGATGTCGGGGATCAGCAGCGTGTCGATCAGTGCCGCGCCTTGGTCAGCGGCAATCGGTCGCCCCGGACCGGCGAGCTGACGAACCGACTCGGTGAGCTCGGCACCGAGCAGGAGGTCGGTCTGGCCGGGCAGCGGTGCCGCGGTGAGCATCGGCGCGGACGATCGCCCGGGCGCGGCGGGGACGATGGGCGCGTCGGCCGGCTCGCGCCGGGTGAAGAGGATGTCGGCGCGCAGCGCGGTCGGTTCGTCGGGCGCCTCGGCGGAACGGGTCGAGCGGACGAGGTAGCCCATCGCGGCGCCGGCCTCGAGCAGGATTTCGAGCGTCAGGTCGAACGCGCTGCCGGTGATACCGGTCAGTGTCGCGCGCCAGGCGTCGGCGTTCGCATGGATCGGGCGCGTCGGGGCGGGCAGGTCGTCCAGGTCCTCGGCGACGACGCGCGAGCGCTCGGGCCTGGCGCGTTCGAGGATCGCCAGGCCGACCGCCGGGTCGCGCAGCGCGTGCATGACCGTTTCGTCGTGCCACGACCAGGAGACGCTGACGGTCCACGGGTCTTCGCCAGGCTCAATCGACTCAACGCCGAGCACGCCCAGCTCGATGCGCCGCCGTGTCGTGAGCGGGCCGGCCTCGGGGCAGTGCACCAGGCAGCCCTGCTTGGCGACATAGCCCCGGCGGGCGGACTGCTTCTGGTGGACCTCGCTGGCCTTGCGGTAGTAGCGCGGGCCGCGGCGTCGGCGGGCGATGACGACGTGCACGCCGTCGCTGAGGATCAAGCGCTCGAGCAGCCGGGCCAGGCGCGGGCGGTCGGACGGGTCGATCGTCGTCACGCTGGGCGCGGGGTCGCGTCGGCCTGCACCGATGCCCTCGATGATCGCCTGCATGTCCAGCGCATTGGCCTTTTTGCGGCGGCGCCAACGCCGGCGCGGGCCCTGCACCTCCGTCGGGTCTTCGGTGTGGATGACGAATACGGCGCTGCGCCCGGCTCGGACGGCGTCGGCGATCGCGGAACTGCCCAACGAGAAGAACCGCCGGCTGGTCATCAGCACGACCGAGCGCTGCGCATCGCTGGACCCCGCGCCCGCCGCCGCCGCGCCCGCGAGCCGGCCGTCGCACTCGAGCCCGCCTGACAGGTCAGACCATTGCACGAGCAGCAGGCGGGCCGCATCGTCGAGCTCACCGAAGAGCGACAGGTCGATCGGCCCTGCGCTATGGGCTTCGAGCATGCGTTGGCTGTCGGCGAGGTCGCGGCGGAGCCGGCCGAGCACGACAGACAGGTCGACCAGCGAACTGCCGGCCGGCGGGGTGGTGCCGCGCGGCGGGGTTGTTTCTTCACCCGCCTTTGCGGGCTGACTATCTGAGAGCTCGTCCGTTGACATCCCCACGCGCTCGAGCCCGGCCCGCACCAGCTCGCGCGGCAGCGTCGGGTGATTCTCCAGCCAAGGCCGCAGCGCCGCGATGACGCCCGCCGGGCCCGCCTTGGCATCAAGCACAACCGAGAGCACCTCCGCCGGGCGCGGTGCTGCGTCATCGTCGGCTTTTGGCTCACCCACCTGCTTGGGCGCTGCCTGCGCAATGACCGCGTCAGCCAGTTTCAACCCCGTCGGGTCCAGCACCAGCACACGCCGGCAGTCGGCCACGTGTCGGCGGACCGAGGCGGCGTCGACCGGCGTGAGCATGCCCAGCCGCAGCATCGGCACCCGGCCGACCAGCCCGAGTTCGGCCATCGCCTGACGCGCCCAGCCGAACGACCGTCCCAGCGCGATCAGCGCCAGCGGCAACGCCTCGTCCCTGCCCGGCGGGTTGACGTTGGTGACGATCCCCGCCGAGCGCACCGCGGCGAGCACCGCGCTCTGCGGGTCAACGTTCTCGCTGGCGCGCTCGCCAACAACGCCTTCGCCGGTGCTGCTCGGGTAGAGATTGGCGGCGCATGGCACGGTCGCCGCGCCGCGGTACAGGTCTTCGGGCAGCGCGAGCGCGACCGGCCGGCCCGACGCTCCGCTGATACGCAATCCGTCCGCCGTGTAGTCTTTGACCTCGTCCTGCAGCGCCGGCTCGAGCACGACCCAGCCCGATCGCCGCAGCAGCGCAACCGCGGCTTCACCCGCCGAGTCGTCGCTTGGCCCGAGCGCCAGCAGCACCCCGCCCGGATCGGCGTCGCGGGGCATGTCGGTGTCCAGCAGCACGCCGGCCGCATCGATCACGCCCATCGCGTCGAACAGGCCGACCGCGCGCCGGCCGCTCAGCCAGGCGCTGTGCAGCGCCGCGATCGCCTGCCTGGCATCGGGCAGCGTCAGGGTCCGCACGCCCTTGTCGTCCAGCAGCGGGCTGTGCTCATCGAGCAGCGTGGTGAACGGCGGCGGGCTGTCGAGCTGCGCGCCGATCAGCGTGTCGGCCCCCGCCTCCAGGCCGGCCTTGACGACCATCTGCACGCCGCTGAGCACGGCGTGGCCATCGGTCTGGATCAGTCGGGGCTGGACGGCCATGCGTCAACGATTCTAACGGTTCAACAGTTCATGCATGCCCAACGCGGCCTGCGCCCGCTATGATCGCCGCCCTGTTGCGATGCCAGACACGGATGCACAATCGAATCAGCACAGCGCCCAACCGAGCGTTGTGATCGCCGGGTTCGGGCTGGTCACGCCGTTGGGCGACGGCGCCTGGCCGACGTTCCGCGCACTCCTGGATGGGCGCACGCTCGCAGACCGGACCGCGGCGCTGCCGCCGGATGTTGCGCCGGTCGATCTGGTGCGGGCGCTGGGCTGCGTCGGCGCGGTACAACACAGCCGGGCGGACCCGGCGGTGCTGCTGGCCGAGCGCGCGGCGCGCGAGGCGGCGACGATGGCCGGCGTCGAACCGTCCGGGCTCGGCCTGTGGCTGGGCACGAGCAAGGGCGCGGTCGCGCGGCTGTCGGACACGCTTGGCAACGGCCGGCCGATCGACAACGAGGCCGCGGCCAATGTCGCGCTTGGGCCGCACGCCTACATGGCCGACCGGTTGCAGCAGCGGCTGCACACGCGGGCGGTGTCGCACCACGTCGCCGCCTGCTCGTCGGGCCTGGTCGCGCTGGACGCGGCCCGTCGGGCGCTGATTCGCGCCTGTACAGCTGCTGGCGGAAGCCCGGAGCGGGGATCGACGGGCTTGGGCAACGCATCCGAGAGCGCTGCAATCGCCGGCTCCGGGCTTCCGCCAGCAGCTATGGAGGCAAGTGACGGGCTGGAAGCCTGTCCCAGCGGCCCGTATGCCCTGGTCGTCTCCGCCGACGCGGCCATCACCCCCGCTTTCGTCCATAGCTACCGCCGGCTGGGCGTGCTCGGCGAGCTGACGACAGCACACTACCGCCAGCGCCCGCTCGACGAGCGCCGCCGGGGCTTCATGCTCAGCGAGGTCGGCGTGGCGGTGCTGCTGAAGCGCATCGATCCCGGCGAGCCGATGCCGGCTGGCGCGGTCGAGCTGGCCGACACCGCCACGGGGTGCGAGCCGTATGACATCGTGCGTTCGCCGAGCGATATGCGCGGGCTGGCGGGGCTCTGGCGGCGCATCTCTGCAGGGCGCAGCATCGACCTGATCCATCCCCACGCGCCGGGCACGCTCGACCACGACCCGGCGGAGCTGGACGTTCTCCTCCAAACGCCGAGCCCCGCCGAGTCGCAGGTCGCTGATGATGTGTACGCGGTCAAGGGCGCGATCGGCCACGGGCTGGGCGCGTCCGGGCTCGCGTCGCTGGTGGTGTCGGCGATGTGCCTGCAGGCCGGCCGACGCCCGCCGATGCCCTGGTTGTCCGAGCCGATGAAACTCCCCGGTGGCAGGCGGCTTGAGACCGATCCGAAAGCACGTGCGTGCGCTCGCACCGGGTCTCAAGCCGTCCTGGCCGCGGGGTTCGGCGGTCACCTGGCCGCGGCTGTCCTCCTGGGTCACAGCCGGCGTCCGCCTCTGGCGTAGCGCCTGGGCCGTCCTCCTTCAAGCCGGCAAAGCCGGCGCGGCCCCCACGCTCTAATTCCTGAACCGACGTTTAAGGCACCGCGTCCTCCTGACGCGCCGCCCCGCCGTCGGCGTTGTCTACTTCCAGCTCCTGGTCCTTCTCTGCCTCGTCGCCACGCGAATCGGGGTTGTCCTGGGGTGTCTGGGCCCGGCCTTCCACGGGATAGAGGCTGCCGAGCTGCAGGTAGCCGAGCACCGCGATCACCACCGCTGCTAATACACCAAAGAATGTCAGACGGTCTTGTCTGAAGGACATACAGGGCTCCGTCGCCGCCCCGCGTCTGCCGAATGCAGGCGGGAGAACAAGCGGCTTGGCCGACAAAGCATCGGCCCGATAAAGTCCCGGAGTGGTGACGTTATTTTGGGCAATCGCCCACCCTGGGTCAAGGGTTTTTTGCCATAAATCATCGAAATGAGCGGGTACACATCCGATTTCAGGGCTGTGAAAGGGGACAGCCCTCCTGCTGCATGGGGACTGCCCCCTTTAACAGCCCCTTGAACACCCTGCCTACCGCTTGTGCATCGCGATCGTGGCGTCGTGGCCGTTACGAAAATAGTCCTGGCGGAACTTGATCTGAGAGGTCTTCGACAGCGCCCAGCCCAGCAGTCCCAGCGTCGGCAACCGCCGGGCCGGGGCCGTCTGCTTCGGGGCCCCCCCGCCCGCCCGGTCCGAGAGGAAGTTGAAGATCAGCGTCTGCTCCGCCGCCTCCCACGCCCGGTCCAGTACGGCGAACACCATCTCGTCGGGCATCGTGTTCAACGACCCGGACAGCGCGATCACCTGCGGCGAGTCGGTGCCCAGCAGGCCGCTGTCGGCCACGAAATCCCCCGCGAGAAAACGGCTGCGCGGCAGGCCCCGGGCGCTGGCAAAGTCGATCACGTCCGCGATGCCGTCGATCCCGACGAACGACTCGTACGCAAAACCCTTCTCATCCAGGTAGGCCGCGAAGTCGCCGCGGCTGCACCCCGCGTCCAGCACGCGCTTGCCGGTCATGAACACCATCTCGGTCATCACGCGGAACCGCAGCCGCTGGCTGCGCTCATTTGCCCAGAGCGTGACCTTGAAGTCCGAGCCGTGGTCCACCAGCGCCTCGCGGTACGGCTGGATGTAGTCATCACCGGTCTGTTCAGGCATAGGCACATGGTAGACACCGAACCGCGATGCGGGGAGTTGTTCCTACCCGCCTTTGCGATAGACGGGATGCGAAAGACGGGGACAGCCCCTCTGTGTAGAGGGGCTGTCCCCTTGCGTGTCCAAAACCCCGTAACGAATACGCTATCCTCTCGCCATGCCGACCGCCCCGCTCGACCCCGCGCTCGCCGACCGTCTGCGCGGGCGATTCATCGTCTTCGACGGGCCGGACGGCAGCGGCAAATCGACCCAGCTCAAGCGGCTCATCGACGCCGCGCAGGCCGCGGGCCTGACTGTTTGCGAGGTCCGCGAACCCGGCGGGACGCACATCGGCGAGGAGATCCGCAAGGTCCTGCTCGACGCCAAACACGAGCAGTCCCACCCCATCGACCTCCGCTGCGAGATGCTGCTGTTCATGGCCAGCCGGGCCCAGCTCATCGCCCAGCGGATCGAACCGGCGCTCCAGCGTGGCGAGCTGGTCGTCGCCGACCGGTTTATCTCTTCGACGCTCGCCTACCAGGGCACGGCGGGCGGCCTCGAGCTCGACGACATCTACGCGGTCGGCGAGGTCGCGCTGCACGACTACTGGCCGGACGTGGTCGTCGTGTTCGATGTAGACGAGGCGACGGCGCGGGCGCGCATGAACCCGCTGTTGCGCGGCAAGGAGTTCGAAGCGGACAAGGACCGCATGGAGAGCAAGGGCGACTGCTTCCACCGCAAGGTCCGCCAGGGCTACCGCGACCAGGCGGCGCTGCACCCCAAGCACTACCTGACGATCGACGCGACCCGCGAGCCGGGCCCGATCTATGATGACCTGATCGCGGGGCTGGCGACCAAGCTGCCCGAGAAGAAAAACCGCTGATGGATAGCCCGGCCGAACAACCCAAGCCTCCTACATCGGGCAAGTACTCGCTGATCCTGCTGTGCGCGCTGATCGGGTTCGGCGTCGCGCTCGGGGGCGTCGCGCTGCTGCCGCTGGAGAGCGAGACCGGCATCGGCCTGGCCTACCCCGCGGTGTCCGCCCTCGCGGGCGTGAGCATCGCGGTGATCTTCAGGTTGTTTGTCAGGCGGGCGTGATAACGAAACATGCAATCGGGCCGCGGCTATTGGGCAGCGTCATACATCCCCAGCACCCGCTCGACGTAGGCCTTCGTCTTCGGCCCGGCGTGCTTGTCGATCAGTTGTTGAGATGACAAACCCGGCTCGTCCCGCTTGCCGCGCGCGAGCTTGCTCGGGCCCATGTGGTACGCCGCGACCGCGAGACGCACATCGCCGTCGAACCGGTCCAGCAGGTGCCTGAGGTACAGCGTGCCGACGCGGAGGTTGTAGTCCGGGTCGAAGAGGTCGCCGGGCCCGACGTCGTAACGCTCGCGCACGTCCCTCAGCGCGATGGGCATGACCTGCATGAGACCCTTGGCGCCGGCGTCCGACTCGGCGAGCCAGTCCCCACCGCTCTCGGCCTCGACGACCGCGGCGACCAATTGGACATCGAGCCCCTGCTCCATCGCGTGGTACGCCAGACGGGCGTCGATGTATTCACGGTTGACCTGCCGGCGTTCGATCCCGTGCGTGATCAGCGTTGCTCCGCCGACGAACAGCAGCACCGCGAGCGCCCACCATACCCAGCCGGGGTGGTAGCCGAAGAGGCTCGGGCCGCGCTTGAGCCAGGTCCGGTCACGCATCCACGCAGTGTAGCGGGTGACGCGGAGCGTCCCGTGCGGATCGTGTTGAGATGCATCGAACGGGACGCTGAGCGTCACCCGCGACACGTGACTTACCGCCGACCGTCGGTCGGGCCCTGCCAGTCGTCGGTCCGGAACGGCGAAGCGGGCAGGCCTTCCTCATTCATCAGGTTCGCCTCGTCGGGGTTGTCCTCCCACGCATAACGCACCGCGACGGGGTCTTTGACCTGGTCAGACCAAATGATGAGTCGCGTGAGCTGCTCATTATCGGTGGTCTGGATCTTAATCTCGGCATTGGCTTTAACAAACTTACGATCTTTGCCCGCAATCGTGAATCCGTTGAGATTCCCACCCTGCCGTGCAGATAATCCGCTGCCGAAGTTTTGCAACCAAAGCTCGGCCCTCCCATCGGCTAACCCGAAGCCCCCTGTATCTGGGCTATAGATCGGCCCCGACAGAATGTGCCCATCAACGCCCGCACTGCGACCGTAAGACAGACCCAGCGCCCACCGCGCCAGGCGTTTGCCCACATCCTGCTTGTTCCGCGGGTGGATGTCATTCGCTTCGCCGATGTCGATCGTCACCGCCATGCCGGTGTTCTTCACCGTGCGCAGCGTGTGCAGCTGCGCATCGCGCAGGTGCGCCCAGTCGGTGTCCTCGACCTTGTCCGACGGCGCGCGGTAGTTGGCGAGCTGGACGAACAGGAACGGGAAATCGCCCTGGCCCCACCGGGCCCGCCAGTCTTCGATCATGCCGGGGAAGAGTTTTTTGTACTGCTGGGCGCGCGAGGCGTTGGACTCGCCCTGGTACCAGATCGCGCCGCGGATAGTGTAGGGCGTGATCGGGGCGATCATGCCGTTAAACAGGCCCGCGGGCGAGTGCGGGTGGTCGGGGCCGAACGGGCGGGCCGGCGGGCGGACCGGGCGGTTGCCGGCGTTGATCTCGTGGGCGAAGTGGTACTTCCAGTCGCCGGCGAGCGCGACCGTTTCGCCCTCGCCGTCCGCGCGGCGGAGCTTCATCTGCTCGGGCTTGCCGTAGATCCCCCCGCCCCCGCCGGTATCGACGGCGCGCACGGCGATCGCGAGCTTGCCCTGCTTGGTCAGCCCGGCAGGGACGTCGTACACACGCGGCCGCTGCCAGGCGCCGTTCTGCCACGCGGGGGTCTGGCCGACCTGCTTGTTGTTGACGTAGGTGGTGTCGCCATCATCGATCGGGCCGAGTTCGAGCCGCAGCTTACGGCCCTTGAACGCATCGGGCAGGTCGATGGTCTTGCGGAACCAGACGACGCCGTCCTTGTTCAGCCCGGCCTGCTCCCAGCCCTGCGGCAGCTTCATCGTCTGCCACTTGCTGTCGTCGAAGTCCGGCTTGGCCAGTCCGTCCTTGAAGCCGGTGTTCGCCGGGCCGTTGCGGGTCTGCTGCCAGCGCTCCACGGCCTGCTTGTGCTCGGCGTCGAGCCGGGGGAAGGCCTCTATCGCCGCGTTGTAACGCTCGAGGATCGGCTTGGCCCAGCCGATCTGGTCGAGCTTGCCGCGGGACGTCCAGGCCTCGACGGGCGTGCCGCCCCAGCTCGCATGCAGGATGCCGACGGGCACGCCGAGCTCTTTCTGCAGCTTGCGGGCGAAGTAGTAGGCGACGGCGGAGAACTCGCCCGTCGTCTCGGGCGACGCGACAGCCCAGCGCCCGGGCACGTCGGACGCGGGCTCGGGCTTGACGGTCCGCCGGGCGGTCCACATCCGGACCTGGTCGTTCTTGCTGTTCTTGATCTCTTCGCTGGCGTTAGCGGATTGGCGGACGGTCCACGCCATGTTGGACTGGCCGGAGGCGACCCAGACCTCGCCGAAGAGGACATCATTGAAAACAATCTTCTTGTTTGCATCGGCGTCGGCGTTCGTCCAGACGGAGATGCGGCACTTCACCCCGCCCTCCTGTGCCGGCAGCATGATGTGCCAGTCGCCCTGCCGATCCGCTTCGGTGTAGTCGCCGCGTTCTTCGCTGCTGCCGATGATGTGGAATCCGACGTGGACACCCTCCCCCGGCTCGGCCTTGCCCCAGATGCGGACCTCGGTGTCGCGTTGCAGGACCATGTGATCGCCGAAGACCGACGGCAGCGTGACCTCCGCGAGCGTGGCGGGGGCGGCGAGCAGCAGTACGACCAAGGCCAGCGTGATCCGTTGCATCATGATTCGTGTTCCGCGGCGTCGCGTGGCGGGCCTTCGGTCTTGAACTTCCCGCCGCGATCCCGCCGATGATACCCCAAGCGCCCGGATCGGATGGGCCTATACCGACAACACCCCAACCCCCCGGAAACCAGCGACGATGGCCAAGTGGATTTTCTTACCGATCGCTTTCGTGGGCGTCCTGTTCGCCGGCCTCGCGGGCTACCAGTGGGCCAAGGCCGGCGTCGCGCGGGACATCTACGCCGACCGGCTCAGCGCGTTGCAGACCGACTACGCCGACCTCGCCGAGCGCTACAACCAGGCCGTCACCCCCCGCCCGGTGACCGAGCTCCTGGTCGAGGACCAGACCGTTTGCGTGGTCGTCCGGATGGGCGACGGGGAGATCAGGCGTTTCCCCACGCCGTTCAACGCCTGGGAGAACGAACTATTTGTGGACTACGCGCTGATCGATGGGCGGCTGTTGATCCGCCGGGTGTTTGACCAGCACACCGCGCCCGGCTCGGCGGATGCGGTGGTGATCGACCCGGGCCTGGTCGAGGTCGATTGGGACATGCCGGGCGCGCTGCACGGCCAGGCCATCTACCGCAACCGCATGGCGGATGGGCGCTGGATCATCTCCGCGACGCAGAACGGCGCGCTGGGCCTGACGCCGATCGACGCCGACGCGGACGTGACGCTGACAACCAGGCCGCGCATCGAGCAGTTCGACCCGGTGGACGAGCAGGCCCACGCCGCGGCGGACGCGATCGGTGTCGGGGATGTCTGGCGGTACCTGACGGACTGAAATAGTCTCGATGGATTTCAGTCCGACCTACTCGCTCTCGTAATCGACAACGATAGCCGGCACGGGTTCGACGACGAGAAAGAGAACGGACACCGTCAAGCGCGGCGCTGGGCGCTTCCCGCTAAACGAGCGATGAAACAAATGGGCTGTTACGCAATCACGCCGACGTCAGCTCTTCCGCGTGGTCATCAAACCACCGCTGGAGCTTCTCGTAGTCCGATCGGCGGGCGTCCCAGAAGCTAGGGTCTTCGGGCGCGACGATGAACTGCCGCCAGTAGCCCTCCCACTGCACCATCCAGGCGGTCGTGATGACCCGGGCGGTCTTGCCCGCGACCGTCGTGTCGTACTGGTAGACGACCATCGCCCAGTCGCCGGCCAGGCGGACGATGAGCGCCTCGTTGCGGACCGGGTTCTTGACGCGCGCCCGCATGAACGCGAGCAGCCGGTCGATCACGCCGACGCGCAGCTCCGGTGTGCCGGGGTCCAGGCACTGGTCGTTCGCGTCCTCGACCTGCCCCTCATCGATCGACCGGAGGTAGTGCGAAAACGCGCGGGAAGCCGAAGCTTCACACGCCGTCTCGCTGGTGTCATCGACCGGCGTCAGCTGGGCGGCACCCCACGCGGGCCCGGTGATGAGCAGCGCGACGAGCAGCGTCGGGATGAAAAACCGGTGGGACAAGACGGGCTCCGCAGACAAGACACTACCCAGCTTAACGACGCGGCGGGCGGTTTGCTAAGAAAAAATCGCAAGAAATCCTCGTTCACGGGATTACCGACCCCGCAACATAATGCACCCGTGTTACACGGAGCCCGTTTTGCATCTGCGTCTTGGCGGTGCCGCGGTCAAGCCCGCGCTACCGGCCGCCCATAAGTCACCCGACGCCAGGCCGCCTCGATTGGGCCGCGCGGTCGGCGGGCAAGCCACCAGGGCGACCAGAGCAGCTGCACCGTCCAGACCCCGAGCACCACCATGAGCAGCGCGGTGCGGGACAGGCTGGCGAACAGGCCAAGGCCGTAGCCATAAAACAGCAGCGTGCAGAGGACCGACTGGGCGAGGTAGTTGGTCAGCGCCATGCGCCCGACCGCGGCGAGGACGCGCCGGGCGCGCCCCAGCACCTCGAGCCGGCAGGCAAGCATGACCAGCGCTAGCCACGCGGCGGCGAGGGCGGCGGCGTCGATCAGGTTCAGCGGCATCCACAACGCCTCGGCGACGGCGGGGTCGGCCGTGAAGCTCACCAGGATGCGCAGCGCCGCGACCGGCAGGCCGATCGCCAGGCCCACGGCGAGCAGCCGGCGGTAGTCGGCCGGCGGGCGCTGGCCCGTCACCCAGCCGCCGCGCAGGGCCACCGCCCCGGTCAGCATCAACGCCGTCACCCAGGGCAAGGTCAGGAAGGGGAATAAGACCATGAAGACCAGCCAGTACACAAAGCGGACCTCCATGACGTCGAGCAGCCCGCCGCGCATAAGCTCGACCTCATCCGCAAAGATCGCGGCGCTCTCCGCTTCGGTCGAGAACGACTCCAGCCAGAAGATGAGCAGGCCAAACAGCAAGGCGCCCGCGAGCGCGACCGCCCACGCGATCAGCGCCGCGCGCGTGGCCCACTTCGGCGGGAGCAGCAGCAGCGGGTACAGAAGCGCGCCGCACAGGGCGTACGGCAGGAGGATGTCACCGAACCAGATGAACAAGCCGTGGATGAAGCCCAGGCCGGCGAGCGCGGCGATCCGCCGGTAGTGGAGGCCGGCGGTGGGCTCGCCGCGCTGGCGTCGCCGATCGACCATGAGCGTGACCCCGGCACCGAACAGCAGCGCGAACAGCGACATGAACTTGCCCTGCGCGGCGATGCCGACACCGGCGAAGGTCACCGCGTCGATCGGGCCGCGGTACCCCAAGCCGTAGGGCGCGTCGGCGTCCTCGAGCGGCAGCGCAAAGACATTGATGTTGACCAGCAGGATGCCCAGCACCGCGACGCCGCGCAGCACATCCATCGCCTCGATGCGTTGGTTGGCGGGGGTCGGTTGGGCGGGGGCGGGCGGGTCCGGCATGGCCCGATCTACTCCCCGGGGATGTCGCTGATCACGCCGTCCCACGGGCTGGACGCGGTCGCGTAGAGCTTCTTGGGGATCCGCCCGGCGAGGTAGCTGTAGCGCCCGGCCTTGCAGGCGTGGTTCATCGCGTGCGCCATGCGGACCGGGTCACTCGCGTGCGCGATGGCGGTGTTCAGCAAGACGCCGTCCGCGCCGAGCTCCATCGCCGCCGACACATCGCTGGCCGCGCCGACGCCGGCGTCCACGATCACGGGATAGTCCGCGTCGCCTTCCTTCAAGAGTTCCAAAATGATACGGATGTTGTTCGCGTTCAGCACGCCCTGGCCGCTGCCGATCGGCGAGCCGGCGGGCATCACGCTCGCGGCGCCCGCGGCCTTGATCTTCGTCGCCATCACCGGGTCGTCACTCGTGTAGCACAAGACCTGGAAGCCGTCCTTGACCAGCTCCGCGGTCGCTTCGAGCGTGCCCACCGGGTCGGGCAGCAGCGTCTTCTTGTCGTTGAGGACCTCGAGCTTGACCCAGTCCCTGCCGGGGTTGTCGATCTGGTCGAGCAGCTCCCGGCCGAGGCGTGCGACGCGCACCGCGTCCTCGGCGGTGAAGCAGCCGGCGGTGTTCGGCAGGACCGTGTACCGGCCGGTGTCGATGTAGTCCAGCAGCGACTCGCCCTGCTCGTTGACCAGTCGCTCGCGGCGGACGGCGACGGTGATAACGTCCGCGCCCGACGCGTCGAGGCTCTGCTGCATCAGCTCGTAGGTCTGGTACTTGCCGGTGCCGACGATGAGCCGTGACGCGAGCGAGCGGCCGCCGACGTAGAGAGGAGTGTCGAGTTCTGAGGTTGATGGGGTTTCAATTGTTTGTTGTTCAGTCGTCATAGCAGTCTGTTCTTTGCTGTCATCCCAATCCCCGTGCATGAGTGCATCGAGTTCTTCAGGCGACATGCTCTTAATCTTTATCTTCGAGTTTTCGATCGTATCCGCGGTCATTAGGGTCGAAGCCCGGATATGCCTTGCGTCCATACTGCCGGACGAAGTGGGCGACGTCTTCTTGCAGTCTTCTGCGTCGCTTCGACAACGCCTCACCCCCCACCAACCAGTGTCACCAGCTCGATCTTGTCGCCGTGATTCAGCTCCGTCTCGCCGTGCCGCTTCCTGGGCACGACGTGCTGGTTGACCTCGACGGCGACGGCCTGGCCGGCGAGGCCGAGCTCGGCCAGCAGGGCCGCGATGGTCGTCGCGTCGGTTTTCTTCACCTCGCCGTTGACCTCCAGCTCTATCATGTTCACAGTGTAGCAGGGCCGACCGCCGATCGGCCGACCACGCGGAGGCACCACGATGAAGAATCGACACGTTTTTGCCCCGTTTCTCCTGGCCGTCTGTCTGCCACTGTCTGGCTGCGATGACTGCGCGGTCCCCCCGGGCCCCGGCGACCATGACGTTCCGGCGGATCGGGTGGTGGAGCTGCCCGAGCCGCCGGCGGACTGGACGCTGCCGGCCGTGGACGCCGAGGGCTTCGCGGCGCTGCGTGAACAGGCGGCGGCGGAGGGCCAGGTGCTGGTCGTCGATACCTGGGCGACCTGGTGCACCTCGTGCCTCGCGATGTTCCCGAAGCTGCACGCGGCGATGGCGGAGCGCGGTGACAATGTCCGGCTCGTCTCGCTGTGCTTCGATGAGGGAGAAGACTCGGTCGCCCAGGCCGAGCGGTTCCTGATCGATCGGCACGCCTGGCAGGACGCGGTCATCGCCGACCCGGATGCGAAAGACGCGATCGCCGAGTCGGTCGGCGGCGCCTGGGACGGCGGGGTGTTGCCGGCGGTGTTCGTGTTCGGCAAAGACGGCAAGCTCGCGTACGAGATGACCGAGACGCGCGGCGAGGTGGACGACTGGGTCGCGGCGATCGCGGCGGCGGTGGATGGGGCTGTTGAAACGCAGCCCGGCGCTAAGCCCGGCCGTTGAACCGGCCTACGCCGATGAGGGAGGACCCGACTTATGAAAACGATGAAGACATCCTGGACCAGCAAGTGCTACGACGTCTGGGCGTTCTTCTACGACAAGACCTTCGGCGCGCTGGTGCACAAGCGCCACCTCGCGGCCATGGCGCACGTCCGCACCAAGCCCGGCGACGTCGTGCTCGACCTGGGCGTAGGCACCGGCATGACCCTGCCCGAGTACCCAAGCAACATCACCGTCGTCGGCGCAGACCTCTCGGCGGGGATGCTCGCCAAGGCGATGGACAAGAAACGCGAAAACCGGCTCGACCACGTCCTGCTCGTCCAGGCCAACGCGATGTTCCCCCCGCTGGCCGAGCGGGCGTTCGACCACATCATGATCGCCCACACGATCAGCGTTGTCAGCGAGCCGAACAAACTGCTGCAGTGGGCCGAGCGGCTGGTCAAGCCGGGCGGGACGATCGTGCTGCTCAACCACTTCCACGCGCACAACCGCGTCGTCGCGTTCTTCGAGACGCTGCTGAACCCGGTGTTCCTGAAGATCGGCTGGAAGAGCGACCTGGCGCTGGAGGACTGCCTCGAGGGCACATCCCTGCATGTGCAATACCTCTTTAAGACCAGCTGGCTGGACATCTGGCAGATCGCGGTGCTGAGCCCGCCCACGGAAGGGCCCCCGGAAGGGCAGGCGGAGGCCGTCGATGGTCCCGCGTGCGGGCCCGGAGCGTCGCCCGCGCTGCGCCTGGCGGGGGAAGCGTCTGCGTAGCGTCTATACGTGTAGGGCCTGGCGTTTAACAAGGCACCGCTGATCTCTTTAGATCGGCTTACTTTTGAAGCATGCTTGCCTTGGCCCCCTCTCCCTTTCAGGGAGAGGGTTGGGGTGAGGGTCCAGCGTGATCCTCACAAAGAAATAGAGGGTGAAGCCGCGGTCTGTCAATCGCCCCACCCTCATCCCCCGCCTTCTCCCTGGAAGGGAGAAGGAGCCCGAACCCTGCACGGATGAGCTAGTAACTCGCCTTGACACTAAACGCCAGGCCCTACACGCTAGACACTACAGGCTTGGTATCATCCGCCACATGATCCGTTGGTTTCTGTTGATCGGGGTTTGGGCGTCGTTGTTGCCGGTGCACGCCGTGCACGCGCAGGGCCCGGCCGAGCCGGTGCTTGAGTCCGATGTCAACCTCAACGCGCGCGGCGCAGCGGTCGTCCGGCAGGACGACGGGACGAACCTGATCCTGCTTGAGGGCGACGTGTCGGTCTCGGTCGGCACGCACGCGTTCCGTTCGAAGGCCGCGGTCGTGCGCATCCGCAAACGGCCGGGCCCGGGCCAGACGGTGCGCGACT
>JANQKT010000084.1 GCA_028280965.1 Phycisphaeraceae bacterium | reverse complement strand
CGCAGCGCTTCACCCGCGACACACCGTCAATCCCCTACTGCCGGTCATACAAAGCCGCCGCGCTATGGTGCATCTCCGCCACGATCTCGCGCAGCTTCTTCGGCTTGCGCACGACGACCTGGTCCGCGTAGCCGCACACCCACCATGCGATCTCGTTCAAACCATCGACCCGGAACTTCATCACGCACCGCCCGTCCGCGAGCAGCCGGTGCGACTGGCTCTCGTGCCAGCGGACCTCGCTGACGTTCGTCGCGACGCGCCGGGTGAACTCGAGCTCGATGTCGTGCTCTTTGCCCTCGGGGATCATCCGCCAGGCCTTGCCGAGCTTGCTGTCGATCGTGAACCCGGTCGGCCGATCGAACACGCGCGTCAGCAGCGTCAGTTCTTCGATCCGGATCAGCTTGAGCATGCGCACCTCGTCGTGCAGGCCCGATCGGCCGAGCACGTACCAGGCGCGGTTGACGTGGTGCAGGAGGTACGGATCGAACTCAAGCGTCATCGCCCCGTTCTCGACCGGCGAGCCGTAGACCAGCCGGCAGGCCCTGCCCATCCCGATCGCCTGCTGGAGCTGGACGAACACCTCCGACTCGCGGTCGGTGCCCAGCTGCGGGTCGGCGAGGGTGCTGAAGTGCGCGAGCATCTCACCGCAGGTCGAGCGCAGCGGCTCGGGCACGGACGAGATGAGCTTGTAGATCGCCGAGAGCGCGTGGCCGTGGTACGGGCGCTCGCGCTGTGGGCCGACAAAACGCGTCAGCTGCATCAGCCCGAGCACCTCCGACGCGGACAGCGACACCGGCGGGAGGAAGAAGCCCTGCTGGATCCGGTAGCCCCCGCCATCCTCGGACCGGCAGGGTATGCCGGCGGCTTCAAGTGTGTTCAGGTCGCGGTACAGCGTGCGTGTCGAGATCTCCAATTCGCGCGACAACGACCGGGCATCCCAGCCGGTGCGGGTCTGCAGCAGCGTGATAAGTTGGAGCAGGCGGCTGACGCGGTCGCTGGGCATCGCTCCCCCCAAGTCTGACATAGACGAGAAACAGACGACAGGATAGCAGGCGGACAGGTTAGATAAACCCTCTGTACCCAAAAGCCCAGGGTAATCGCATGTGTACATAGTCAGCCGCGACGCGATGCGTCGCCGGCGAACAGGGAAGGGTGTGTTGACACGGTAAAGCTCCAAATGACTGCTGGCCTGTCGCACTGGTCCGGCGCGGTGTGGCCTCGCAGCTGATATTTCAACGACATTCACACAGATGTTCACGAATACGCCGCGCCCGCTCCGATATCCTCATTGTCAGCAAGGGAAAAGCATGTGCGGCATCCTCGGCGTCGTGTTCCGCGACGCCCAACAAACCGTTGATGAGCAGCGCCTCGCCCAGGCGCGCGACACGCTCACGCACCGCGGGCCGGACGAGGCGGGCCTCTGGGCACTCCCGGGGGTCGGGCTGGCGCACCGGCGGCTGTCGATCCTCGACCTCGCGCACGGGCAGCAGCCCTGGGTCGATCACGACCGCCAGTGCGCGATGGTCTACAACGGCGAGGTCTACAACTACCGCGCGCTGATGCGCGACGCTCAAGCCCAAGGCGCGTCGTTCAAGACCAACTGCGACACCGAGCTGGTCTTCCACACGCTCGCGCGGCACGGCGTCGCCGGGCTCGATCGGTTCAACGGCATGTTCGCGCTCGGCTACTACGACCACGCCGAACGTTCGCTGCTGCTGGTGCGCGACCGGATGGGTCAGAAGCCGCTGTACTGGACGGACACGGGCGAAGCGCTCGTCTTCGCCAGCGAGCTCAAGGCGGTCCTGGCCTACACACGTGCAAAGTACGACCTCGATCCCGCCGCCGTCGAGCAGTTCTTTATGCGCGGGTACGTGCTCTCGCCGCGCACGATCTTCGCGGGCATCCAGAAGCTCCCGGCAGGACACCGGCTCAAGCTCGACACAAACAGCTGGCGGATCGACACCGCGCCGTGGTGGGACGCCGAGCCTTTGCCGTCGGATGAGCTGGGCGAACTCAGCGACGCATCGGTGCTCGACACGCTCGACGAACTGCTCAGCCAGTCTGTTGCCGACCGGCTGATCGCGGACGTGCCCATCGGCACGCTCTTGTCCGGCGGGATCGATTCATCGCTCATCACCGCGATGGCGAGCAAGGCCCGCGGGGAGGCTGTCCGCGCCTTCACGATCGGCTTCGGTGACTCGCCCGCGCACGACGAGACGCCCTTCGCGAAGCTGGTCGCCGAGCGGTACGGCTGCGACTGGCGTGTCGAAACGATTAACCAGAACGATGGCGACTGGCTGGCCGAGCTGGACGACGCGTCGCGTTTTTATGACGAGCCGTTCGGTAACTTCACGGTGACCAGCCAGCGCACGCTCAGCCGGCTGTGCCGCAAGGACCTGACCGTCGTGCTCTCCGGCCAGGGCGGGGACGAGCTGAGCGCCGGCTACCCCGGCCGTTACAACTGGGTGCTGCAGACCCAGCCGCTTGCGGCTAAGCACGACAAACAAAACGAATACGCCCCGCCGGTGGACGACGTCGTCAACCACCTCCAGCACAGCGCGTTCCTGCCCTGGCAGGGCGTGCGGTCGGTCATGTTCAGCGAGGCGGCGCAGGCACAGATGCGCGCCGCCGCCTCACCGATCGAAACGATCGCGCCGTACTGGACACGCCATCCAGCCCATGACCGCCTGGGCAACGTGCTGTACACCGATACGAAGACCAACCTCGCGGACTACCTGATCTGCATCGAGGAACGCGCGTCGATGTCGCACTCGCTCGAAGCACGCAACCCGATGCTCGACCACCGCGTCGTGCGTTACATGCTCTCGCTGCCGGCGGAGTACAAGGCCCGCCCGGGAAGCGGGCCGATGAGCAGGGACGGCCTGCAGAACAAGTGGCTCCTGCACGCGCTGGCGGAGCGTTACCTGCCGAGTGAGGCCTTCGACCGGCCCAAGCGCGGGTTCACACCGCCGCTGCAGCAGTGGATGGCGCGCTCCGCCGAGCGGATCGCCGAGGTGTTCCGCGAGACGGACGCGTTGACCGCGCCGCTGTACTCGCGGGCGTGGCGTGGCTACCTCACCTCCGGGCGGTACGAGCCTCAGGCGACGATGGCGGTGTACTACAGCCTCGTGTTCGCCTTGTGGGCCAGACGATACGCGGATCACATCGGGGCGATGGCCGGCACAGCGTCAGCGCACGCGGCAAGCGATTCGGTGCTCCACCGCGTCTACCGCGCGAACGAACCCGCCGCGATGGCGACCACACGATGGTTCTGCCAGGCGCTGCGCAACTTCTCCCCCGGAAGTTCGGTTCGACTGATTGGTGATCATGACGGCGGCTACCGCTGGCTCGCCGAGCAGAGCGGGCTGCAAATGACAGACACAGGCGATGCCGCCGGCACGGTCGTGATCGGTCTGGACGCGGCCCGCGCATTCACAAGCGAACAAGGCGTGGGCGAAACGCTGCTGCTGTTCGTGCCGTTCAGCACCGCCGAACAGGACGAAGTGAATGCGCTGTTACAACACATCAACGCGGCTGCGCCGATCCAAGGGCACCAGGCCGCACCCGTTGCGGGCGGCCGAGGCGTGCTGATCGCGCGGTGCCAAGCAGCCGCATCCACAGCGGTTTAGCAGGCGATGCGAAGCGTCACAATCCAAGCCTCTTCAGCTACCCGATCCGGGCGCTGCGCATCACCCGCGACACATCAGCCTGGCTTCTTCGCCACGACCACCAGGTCCCGATACACCCCGCCGATGTGGCCGTTGTGAATCACGGTGAGTCCACTAGCCGCGTTGATCTGGCGATTGAGCTCCTCCTGGGTGTACTCGTAGCCGTGGTAGGTCGCGTCGGACGACGCGCCGAACTGCCAGGCGGGGGTGACGCAGACGAAGTGGCCGCCGGGCCTGAGCACGCGCGCGATCTCATTGAGCACGCCGATGGGGTTGTTCAGGTGTTCGATGACATCGAAGAGCGACACGCACGCCGCGGTGGCGTCCTCGAACGGGATCGCGTCGCCCCGCCCGACGCGGAAGTCGGGCGCGTGCCTGCCGTCAGGATACGTCTGCTGGGAGCACATCTTTGTAGCAACCGCGACGCCTTCGGGCTCGGGGTCGATGCCGATGACGTCGCAGCCCTCGAGCGCGAAGAGGTGCGAGAACAACCCGTCACCCGAGCCGACGTCGAGGACGTGCCCGCCGATACCGTCCGGCGCGTTGGTGAACTTCGCGACGAGCTGCGCGAGGTGGTGGGCGCGTTGGCGGAAGATGTCGGCTTTCTGGTAGCCCTCCCAGCACAGCCCGCCGCGCTGGTCGTACTTCTCGAAGGGCATCATGCCGGCGTGGAAGAAGGCGTTCCACATCAGGCCCCCGCCGGCGTGTTCTTCGCGCATCTTGTCGAGGTCGGGCGCGACCCAGTGGAAGCCGAATTCACCCACAAACGCGGCGGATTCGGCGTCGTTGAGCGACGGGCTGAACGTATCGACGACGCCGGCTTGGGGCGCGGCCAGCACACGTTTTCCAGCACGTCGCACGGCCAATCCAAGCCCGAGCATGCCGAGTTGGCCCAGATCTTCGAGGAGCCCCGCACCGTTGACTTCGTCAAAGATGCGAGCGTCGATGATTGCGACGCCACCTGCGATGGTGTCGCATTCTTCTGGGAAGCGGTAGCAGTTGCCATCGACGCCCTTGCCCAGGTGGTGGAAGCCCTTGGGGTGGACGACGAACTCACCGAGCGAGAAGACCTTCCCATCCGGGAAAAAACGCTTGGCGCCGGCCAGCGCGACACCGGGGATATTGTGGATGAACCAGGCCAGCCGCTCGCGCCAGTCCGCGGGCTCGGGGTCGGGCGTATTCGCCCCACGCACGACCACCAGGCCGTCGTCGCCGCGGTCGATCTGCCAGAGGCCACCTTGTACGGCGTCGGGTATTCCGGGGGCGTCCTGAACGGCGATCGCATCGATGTTACTCATACGCTCGGGATCGACGTGATCCGACAATGGACGTGAATATGCCTGTTAACCGATGGGCGTACAGAGCGCGGATCGCGGCGGAGCCGCGGCGCTTCATTGCGAGAGTCTTCCCATGCCAACGCCGCGTTTATCGATCCTCATCCCGAACTTCAACAACGGTGTCGCGTCTTCCAAAGACGGCCAGACCGACCTGATCGGCGACCTGCTCCAGTCGCTCTGGGACACACTCCAGGACGACCCGACCCCGCTGGAGATCCTCGCGTTCGATGACGGGTCCACCGACGACTCGCTCGCGACGCTGCGGGCCTGGTCGGAAAAAACCTGGCGCAACGGCGAGCAGTTCCTCACCCTTATGGAAGCCGAGCACTGCGGCGTCCTCTCAATCACCGCCAACAAGCTCGTGCGCGCGAGCAGGGGCGAGCTGCTGGCCCGGCTCGACGGCGACATCGTGATCCACACGCCCAACTGGGCCCAGGCGCTCTGCAAAGTGTTCGATGACGGGCCCAAAGACCTCGCGGTCGTCGGGCCCAAGCAGCTCTCGCCGGACGGCCGGGTGCATGCGATGGGCGACTTCATCCTCCACCCCAAGGGCTACCACCACCTGTGCGCCGGGCTGCCGAGCGATAGGGTGACGCGCGCGGTCGAGGTCGATCACGTCATGGGCTGCTTCTACTGCTGCACCCGCGCGCTGTACGACGAGCTCGGAGGCTACGACGAAGGCTACATGCGCGGGCAGACGATCGACTTCGGCCTGCGCTCGCGCCTGGCGGGCTACCGGTGCTGGGCGGTGCCGACGATCGCGTTCACCCACCGCCACACGCTGCGGCAGGACCGCGCGACGACGGCGGACAGCGACACGGGCATCGACAACTCCCGGCAGGTGTTCCGCGACAAGTGGGGCTTCGACCGCATCGCGCCGGACCTGGACGTCGTGCGCGAGCGCTTCGCCGGCACGCCGCTGTTGTGGAACGCCGAGGTGTTCGGCGTCGGGCCGGGCGTCGATACCGTCCCCGCCAGCGCCCCGCCGACGGCCTTCGACAAGAGCGAGTGGGCCCGGTTCAACGCCGACGAGGCGTTCCGCAGCTGGGTCATGTTCAAGGTCGGCGCGGTGATGCACCTGCTGGACGAGGGGCTGGCCGGGCGTGATCGGCCGGTCGTCGTGCCCGACTGCGGCTCGGGGATCGTCGTGCAGATCCTCGCAACGCGCGGGGTCGAGGCGGTCGGGGTCGAGCGCGACGCAGGGCATATCAAGGTCGCGCAGGAGTTTTCCAAACACCACGCGGCACGGGCCGGGTACCCGGGCAAGCCGCCGAGGTTTATGCAGCAGACCGAGCTGCGCCGGCTGCCGCTGGACGATGGCTGCGCGGCGCTGGTGTGCCTGTTCGACCGGATGGAGGCGCACGACAACCCGGTGTCGCTAGTGCAGGAGGCGGTGCGTCTGACCGGCGAGGACGATGGAACCGTGCTCGCGGTGTCGAAGACCCCGGCGGTGGAGCACGACCGGCCGCTGCACCCCTACCGCCCGCCGACGCCGCTGCAGATGGCGAACCTGATCAAGGCGGTCACGGGCTGGCGGACGCTGATGGAGGTCCAGCAGCAGACGCCTGGCGTGCCGATGGTCGTGCTGTCCACCGAGCGGGCCAACCCGCAGAAGCACACCAAGCCCGATCCGTCGGCGGTGGGCATCAGCCTCGAGCCGGTAACGACCGGATAACCCCGGGCCTGACAACATCCGGCGCAGGCTTGCGTCGCCTGGCTTTCTATTGAATTCTTTAGCGGTAGAATAAACCTGCCCGATGAGTATTTGTGTGCGCTTCGGGAGCGTCGGTACGATGCCGGCCGGTCCCGGGCCCGAAACGCGGCGATGAAAGGACGACGATGGGGCAGGACAAGAACAAGCTGACCCGGCGGCAGCTGGTCATCGCCGGCCTGGGCACGCTCGTGCTCGGCGGCTGCACGGGCCCCGGCCGACGCGCCGCCGGCGCCCGGCCGACCGCGAACTGGCCCGGCTACCCCGCGCGCCCGACCGGCAGCCAGGGCTACACGCCCGTCCAGCCGACCCGCCGACCGCCGACCGAGGTTGTGCAACCCCCCGCCGCGCAAGCGGTCAACGCCATCGCCCGCTCGGACTGGACCCGCTCAGGCCCGGTCATGAGGAAGGTCAACCCGATGAAGGGCGTGACCAAGATCACGATCCACCACGAGGGCTCCAAGGCCGTCTACTTCACCGACAAGAACACGACCCGGGACCGCATCGAGAAGATCCGCAAGCACCACGTCAATAACAACGGCTGGGGTGACATCGGCTACCACTACATCATTGACCGCTCCGGGCGGGTCTGGGAGGGCCGGCCGATCGCTTACCAGGGCGCGCACGTCAGCCGGAACAACGAGCACAACCTAGGCATCCTCGTGCTGGGCAACTTCGATAAGCAGTCGCCGAGCAGCACCCAGCTCAACGCGCTGTTCAAGACCGCCGCAGACCTCAAGCGTTACCACCGGGTCCAGCCGGCGCTGGTGCGCTCGCACCAGGAGATCACCGCGACCAGCTGCCCGGGCAAGCACCTGCAGCGGAAGATGGACGCGCTGCGCAAGCACGTGGGGTGATCGGATTTCAGACCGATGTTAGCCGTCGCCTGCAAGGCGACGCGTCTGTTGTAATGGACATCCGACTCGGGCTGCGCCCAACGCGTCGCCTTGCAGGCGACGGCTAACCGTGCGTATAAAAACAAAAAATGCGCGGTTTCGCGGTACAATAGCGCCATCATGGATGAAGCCACCCCCAGCGTCGCCGAAGAGCCTGTGACCGAGGACAGCCACGAAACGGTCGAGGCCGCGGCGGAAGAAGAACAGTCCCCCAAGCCGCCGGTCGTGCTGCCCGAGGATCTAGACGCCCGGGTCGAGGCGGCGCTGATGACCAGCGACCGGCCGATGGCCGCGGGGCGCGTCGCCGAGGCGCTCGGCGCCGCCGGCGCGGGCAAGGCGGTCGAGGAATCGATCGCGGCGCTCAACGAGCAGTACGAGCGCAACGGCCGGAGCTTCCGCATCGAGAAGGTCGCCGGCGCCTGGCAGGTCGTGACGCTGCCGAAGTACGCGGGCGTGCTCGACGGTCTGAAGCGCACCAAACAAGACACGGGCAAACTCAGCGCCTCGCAGCTCGAAACGCTGGCGATCGTCGCGTACAAGCAGCCGATCGTCCGGGCCAACATCGAGGCGATCCGCGGCGCGGCGAGCGGCGAGGTCCTGCGCCTGCTCATGGACAAGCACCTGGTCAAGGTCGTCGGCCGGGCGGAGGAGATCGGCCGGCCGATGCTGTACGGCACGACCAAGCAGTTCCTCGAAGTGTTCGGCCTGGGCTCGCTCAAAGACCTGCCGGAGTCGGACGAGCTCAAGCCGGTGTGAAGTTGGTGATGAAACCACAGTCAACAATAGATCAGATAGCCGCAACACGACGCTTTGCCGGCAAAGCGGGGCACGCCGGTCAGCGCACGTCGGCGACGTGTCGCGTCGCGGTTGTTGTGGTGCTGTTCACCGCCCTGCTGCTCACCGGCTGCGCCGGCGGGTACGCGATCGAGGGGCGCGTCGTGCGCGGGTCGATCGCGAATATCCAGCTCGTTGACAAGGACGACCCGCGCCTGGCCGAACCCAACCCGACCGGCGGGGGCGCGGTGATCATAGCGGTGTATCAGCCGCAGACGCCGACCGAAACCCAGCCGCTGGGCCGGCACGTCACCAACGGCCAGGGCCGGTTCCGCATCCCGGTCGATGCGTTCGGCGCCGGGTTCTTTGAAGATCAGGCGCAGATCATCGCCCGGCGGGACGGGCACCAGGGCGCGATGGCGACGATCGACCTGCCCCGACGCGGGCAGCGCGTCCTGATCACGCTCCCGCTCGGGGCGGACACACTGAAAGTCCCGGAGGACTACCTGGACCGCGTGCTGCGCGACGCGTCGCCGTACCTTGAAGAGAATCGATGAGGGTTTGTCTGCCAGCAAGACAATAGCCGGCAACCCGAATCGATCTACAATAGCCAACCATGCCCAGCCCCAACCACACACGGTTGCAGGTCGGCCCGACGGGCTGGGCGTACCTCTTCATCCTGTTGGCGGCGCTGGGGGCGGCGTTCTACACGCAGGCCAACCTGATGTTCATGGCCGTCGGCCTGCTGCTGGGGGCGCTGGTCGTGTCGCTGCTCTGGGTGTGGATGGCGCTGCGCCAGATCGACCTGGAGCGCGACCCGCCGGACCACGGCGTGACGGGCGAGGAGCTGGTCATCCGCTACCGGCTGAGCAAGCGTTCGTGGGTGCCGGCGTTCAGCCTGGTGATCACCGAGACCTGGGGCCGGGGGCGCGGCGGGCACCGCACGCAGGGCCCGCTGAGCGAGCTGGCGCCGCGGCTGCTCGAGCGGCCGACCGGCTGGGTCGTGCACCTGGGCCCGGGGCAGACGGTGCAGGCGCAGTCGTCGTGCTGGCCGACGCGGCGCGGCGACCTGGCGCTGTCGCGCGTTGAACTGCACAGCGACTTCCCGTTCGGTCTGATCCGCCGGGTGCTGGTGTTTGACCAGCCCGACGAACTGCTGGTATTGCCGCGGCTGTACCGCGTGACGCGGTCGGCGATGACGCAGATCACCCGGCTGGACGCGGGGGGCTTCCATCAACTGGACAAGGAAGGCGGGAGCGAGGAGTTCTTCGCGCTGCGCGAGTACCGCATGGGCGACGGGCTGAAGGTGATCGACTGGAAGCACTCGGCGAAGGTCGGCAAGCTGGTCTCGCGCGAGCTGACCCAGCCGGTCCCGCCGAGCCTGGTGATCTATGTCGATCTGTCGGAGTACGCGCCGCTGCACACCGAGCCCAATGACGCCGAACCCAATCGCTTCAGCGCCGGTGAGCTATTGCGGATCGACCGGGCGATCGACCTCGCGGCGTCGCTGGTGTGTGACGCGTACCAGGCGGGCTACCGCGTCGGGCTGACGGTCAACGGCGCCGACGCCGCGCCGCTGCGCGCCCACCACTCGCTGCCCCACCGCGGCAAGCTGCTGGAGACGCTCGCGCGGCTGCAGCCGGGCAGCGCACCGCCGATGCGGCGGTACACCGGCGAGACGCCATCGGTCATCATCCGCAGCGGGCGGGCCCGGGCCCAGGCCGTCGGCACCGGGCGGCGCGCGGTGGTGCTCAGCG
>JANQKT010000071.1 GCA_028280965.1 Phycisphaeraceae bacterium | reverse complement strand
CGGCCGTGCTGGGTTATGGCGTGATGGTCAACACCGCGCTCGCCGCGCTGCCCGAGCTCGAGCAGCAGGGCTACGACATCGCCATCTACGACGCCCGCTTCGCCATGCCGATCGATATCGATCTGATCCGCTCGCTGATCGAGTCGGGCGTGCCGATCATTACCGTCGAAGACCACGCGCTCGAAGGCGGCTTCGGCAGCATCGTGCTCGACGCCTGCAACCGCGATGGCCTGCCGACGGGTCAGATCAAGCGTCTGGGCATGCCCAAGCAGTGGGTCGGCCCGGACAGCCGCGGCAACCAGCTTGCCGAGGCGGGGCTGACGCCGGACCGTGTCGCCGCCGCGGTGCGCGAGCTGCTGGATCAGGGAGACGCGTCGCCGACGGTAGCGACGGATGTGCTGCCGACGCCGAAATAATTTGAATTGCTTGTTGTTGTGTCGCGGGATACGCGCAGCGTCCCGTGCGTTTTCCTGAGATCAAACGGGACGCTGAGCGTCGCCCGCGACAAAGCAATCCTCATTTATGCCCCTTTGGCCCATCCCCGCGGAGGTACTTGTCGCGCACCGCTTCCTCGAGGTCCACGCCGTTGATGTTCGCCAGCGTGCACAGCCAGGCGAGGACGTCCGCGAACTCGCCGGCCGGGTCCGAGTCGCCGGAGGTGTCCCCGCCCTCGCCGACGGATTTGTGCAGCGCGGTCGCCAGCTCGCCGACTTCTTCGACCAGCCACATGAACGTCCCGGGCGTCCCGCGGGCCTTGTCGGTCTCGAAGTACCGGTGGTGGATGTGCTTCTGGAACGCGGCGAGCGACAGCGGTTGGTCTTCAGAAATCGTCATCGCCCCATGATACCCGCGGCTTATTCAGCTTTGTTTAGCGGGCGACGCGCGGCGTCCCGGTGCCCAACCACCCTACAATCCCGTTCATGCCCCGCACCACGCTCCAGATCGACGGCATGCACTGCGCATCCTGCGTCTCGCGCGTCGAAAAGGCCCTGCGTTCGGTTGAAGGTGTCGCCGACGCGTCGGTCAACCTGACCACGAACCGCGCGGAAGTCGATGGACAGGGCCTGGTTTTGGGTGACCTGATCGATGCCGTCACGCGCGCGGGGTTTCAGGTGTCTGGGACCGATGCGAAGCCGAACCCCGATTCAACCGGTTCCAAGGATCGGTCGATTGCCCGCTGGTTCGATCGCCGGTTCGCGCTTCGACGGGCGGTGCTGGCATTGCCGCTTGTCGTCGCGGTCATGGCGTTGGGCATGGGCGCAGAGGTGCCCGGTTCGGCTTGGGTGCAGTCCGCGCTGGCAACGCTGCTGATGGTTGTGCTCGGTACGCCGTTCTTCTTTAGCGCCGTCGGCGGCCTGCGCTACCGCCGGGTCGATATGGACACCCTTATCGCGCTGGGCAGCGGGGTCGCGTACGCCGTCAGCGTGGTCGAGTTGTTACGCAGCAGCGAGTCGCCGTTACATTTTGGCACCGCCGGCGCGATCCTCTGGTTCATCACGCTCGGCCAAGCGCTCGAGCACAAGGCCCGCCGATCCGCCGCGTCCGCGATCGACGGGCTGCGACGGCTCGCGCCCGAGCACGCGACCGTGATCCGCCGGGGGCAAGAGGTCAAGATGCCGATCGGCGAGGTGCCCGTCGGTTCGGTCGTGCTCATCAGGCCCGGCGGGCGAATCCCGCTGGACGGCCTTGTGAAACAAGGGCAATCCGCGATCGATCAGGCCATGATCACCGGCGAGCCCGAGCCGGTCGAGGTCGGTATCGACGACCGCGTCTTCGCCGGCACGATCAACCAGACCGGCGCGCTGCGCATCACCGTGGCTGCGACGGGCGCGCAGACGCTGCTTGGCCAGATCGTCGAGATGGTCGAGCAGGCCCAGGGCAACAAAGCGGGCATCCAACGGTTGGCGGATAAAGTCGCGGGTGTTTTCGTCCCGGCGGTGATCGTGATCGCGCTCGCGACGCTGCTGGGCTGGGGCTTGTTTGCCAGCGATTGGACGCGCGGGATCAACGCGGCGATCGCGGTGCTCATCATCGCCTGCCCCTGTGCGCTCGGGCTGGCCGTGCCGACCGCAATCCTCGTGGGCACGGGCATCGGCGCGCGCCGCGGCATCCTCATCAAAGACCCCGCGGCGCTCGAGCGCTCGCACGGGCTGACGCACATCCTGCTGGACAAGACCGGAACGCTTACGACAGGCCGACCGACCGTCACCGCGATCGTCTCGGCGAAGGATGAATATCAATCGGACGAATTGCTCCGCCTCGCCGCCGCCGTTGAGCAGGACAGCGAGCACCCACTGGGCAAGTCGATCGTCGCATACGCTAAGGCGAGGTCTGTGGAAATCCCGCTCGCGACACGATTCACTTCGCAGAGCGGCGCGGGCGTCACCGCGAGTATCGAGGGCCGGGTCGTGAAGGTCGGCCGGCTGTCCGCGCTCGCCGAGCAGGGCGTGGACGTGCCCGAGGGTTTCGAGGCCTTGCGCGACCAGCACCTGCGGGGTTCACGCACGCTCGTCGTGATCGCGGTAGATAACCAGGCCGTCGGCCTGATCGGCCTGGCGGACCAGGTCAGGCCCGAGGCGGCGGAGGCGGTTGCGGCGCTGAAGAAGCTCGGCCTCCGCACCATCATGATGACCGGCGACTCGCAGTTCGCCGCGGATCACGTTGCGCGGGAACTGTCGATCGACCGCACCTACGCCGAGGTCAAGCCCGCTGACAAACGCCAGAAGGTGCTGGACCTGCAGGTCGGCAACAAGTCGGTCGTCATGGTCGGCGACGGGATCAACGACGCCCCCGCGCTCGCCGAGGCGGACCTGGGCATCGCCATCGGCGGCGGCACGGACATCGCTCGCGATGCCGGCCACGTCGTCATGGTCGGCAGCGACCTGCGCTTGCTTGCGACGACGATCCGGCTGGGCCGAGCCACCACGCGCCGCATCGTCGCCGGCCTGCTCTGGGCGAGCATCTACAACCTCTGCCTGATCCCCCTCGCCGCGACCGGCCTGATGCCGCCCATGGCCGCCGCGATCGCGATGTCGCTGAGCTCGGTGAGCGTGGTGGTCAACGCGCTGTGGTTAAGGTGGACTTGGCGATCATAAGATCGTGATATCAACTATGGAGCGCTGTTATGGCTGATTGGGAACAAGTGTTGCGTTCTGAGTACCTGGGCGAAGCGCACTCATTCACTTTCAAGCTCTGTTGTGGGCCAGGTTGGGATCGGGATGCATTCATGCAACTATTTGAAGCAATGCACGAGTGCTGTATCTATTACAAAAAAACCGATTCGATCCCGAAATGGATCGTGGAGATATTTTGGTATTTAGATTGGTATGTTCAGCAAGACAATCTACGGCAATGGGGTAGTACAGAAAACGTGCCATCGTATTTTCAGAATGCCGCAGTCAACTTAAACCATCTTGCCTTCTCGTTATTTTGTGATGATATCCGTGGTCGTGGCAACTATGAACCGCTTGATATCGAATGACCATTTCACAAAGTGAAAATTTTAAAACTATATGGCGATCTTCAGTCCGGCATAACTGGTATCAACATTTCGCTAGGCGTTAGACCAGCCTACATCAAACCAAATCCAACCAAGCCTCCGGCAGCACCTCCAGCCAGAATCGGCCGTGCGTTTTCTTGACGAAGACCTTGCAGCCGTAGACGGCGCTGAGCGCCTCGGGGTTGATCACCTCGTTGGGCTCGCCGGCGGCGACGAATCGGCCGTGCTTCATCAGCAGGACCTGCATTGTCCTCGGCGAGAGCTCTTCGACGTGGTGCGTGATCATCAAGAGTGCCGGCGCGTCCGGCTGTGCAAGCAGCTGTTCGATCGTGGCGAGCACCTGCTCCCGGCCGCGCAGGTCCAGGCCGGCGGTCGGCTCGTCGAGGATGAGCAGCTCGGGCTTGTGCACCAGCGCACGGGCGATCAGGGCCCGGCGTTGTTCGCCGGTCGAGAGCTGGCCGAGCTTGTGGTCCAGGCGGTGCTGCAGGCCGACGGCTTTGAGCAGCTGCCTAGCATGTTCGACCTGTTCTATGCTCGGCTTCTCATACAGCCCGACGCTGGCGAAGTAGCCGGTGCAGACGGCGTTGGTTGCCGTGAGCGATGCGTCAACAACGGCGCCGGTGACGTGGGCAAAGCCGTGGTCGGTCGTCGGGTTGACTAGGCCGACGCGTCTGCGGAGCTCGAGGATGTTGGTCTGGCCAATGGTCTGGCCGAGCACGGTGAGCCGGCCGGCGGTAGCGAACATCGTGCCGGTCAGGCAGCGGGCAAACGTCGTCTTGCCGCAGCCGTTCGGTCCGAGGATCGCGGCGGCCTGGCCGCGCTTGACCTTGCACGACAGGCCATCGAGGATCGTCGTTGTCCCCCGGCGGACGACGAGGTTGTCGCAGTCGATGGCGTAGTCTTGCTGAGGCATGGCTAAACCTTATCACAGCGGGGACAGCGTGCCTCCTTGATGGTGTTGGTTTAGACTATCCGCCGGATGAGCAAGCGATTCGAACAACACCTGCTCGAACTCACCGGCCTGCCGACCGCGGCGGGGCTGGAGGACCGTGTGATCGCGTGGATCGAGCGCTGGGCGAAGGGTCGGCGGAACGTGACGCTCTCGCGTGATACCTACGGCAACCTGACGGTCAAACGGAAGGGGGCGCGTTCGAAATCGCCGATCTATTTAACAGCGCACCTCGACCACCCGGCGTTCGCGGTGACGGACGTGCTCGACGCCGGGCGGCACATCCAGGCCGAGTTCCGTGGCGGGGTGCACGATGATTATTTTTTGGATGCACTGGTCGCGTTGCACCTGACGGGCCGCAAGCCGGTCAAGGGGCGGGTCGTCTCGCTGGACCGCAGGCGGTCGGGCGATCTGTGGCAACTTGTGACGATCCGGCTGGAGCGGATCGCGCCGTGCGTGCCCGGCGACCTGGTGACCTGGGACCTGCCGAAGCCGAAGATCACCAAGGGCCGGCTGCACACCCCCGCGTGCGATGATCTCGCCGCGGTGGCGGCGGCGGTGAGCGCGTTCGAGAAGATGCTGCGGGCGCCCAAGGGCCTGGGCGATGTGCGGCTCTTGTTCACCCGGGCCGAGGAGGTCGGCTTCATTGGCGCGATCGCCGCTGCGAAGGCGGGCTCGATCCCCAAGGGCAGCACGCTTATCTGCCTGGAGAACAGCAAGAGCATGGTCGATTCACCGATCGGCGGCGGGCCGATCATCCGCGTCGGCGACCGGATCAGCATCTTCGAGCCGGAGCTGACCGCGCGTCTGGTTGCGGTGGCAGAAGCGCTCGCAGAGAAGGACGAGTCCTTCCAGTACCAGCGCAAGCTCATGCCCGGGGGGGCGTGCGAGGCGACCGCGTTCCGCTTGTACGGCTACGACAGCTCTTGTATCTGCCTGCCGCTGGGCAACTACCACAACATGGACGAGCAGACGAAAACGATCGCGCCAGAAACGATCTCGGTGAACGACTATCACCAGCTCATCGACCTGCTCGCCGTGGTCGGGCGCGATCTGCCTGCGACGCGCGCCGAGCAGGACCTGGTCGCCCGGCTGGATCGGCTGTTCGATCGGCGGCGCGGGCTGCTCGGTTGAACGCACAACATCCGTGACACCGCTCGCAAACGCGCAAGCCCTGCGCTCGCGTTTGCGCACCTTGCGCGGGCCGAGATTGCGCGGTGGGATTCTTGCGGGGTCGGCCAAGCTTGCGCTCCCGCGGAAATTTCCCTAATACCTTTGTTAACAGGTAGATAGGGCGCGTTTCGTGCCTGCTGACCCTTGTTTTTCGCGCATGGCATCGGCGTTGCGTTGGCTTTGGCACGCGGAATCCCCCGCTCGAAGTTTTTATGCAGCGACCAAACGACAGCTCGAACGACGATCAGCCCGCCCGCCTGCTGGACCTGCTGCCCGAACCGGGTTCGCAGGCATTCGGCTCGGCGATGATCCGCCTGGCGTACATGGCGGCGGCGCAGCATCGCGCCCAGGTCGCCCCGCAAAGTGTCAAGCCCTGGGCGGAGCTGTCGGTGGTCAACACGTTTTCAAAGGACAAGGCCGAGCACGGAAGCCCGGCCGTTTCCCGTAGCGTCCGCGCGGCCGGGCCGGTGACCACGGAGGGTGACCGATGAACTACGGGCTATACCTGTCCGCTTCGGGCGTCATGGTGAACTCACATCGCCAGGACGTCCTTGCCAACAACCTGGCGAACGTGAACACCGCCGGCTTCAAGCCGATGTTCACCGACCTTCGCCAGCGACCGGCGGAGAGTCTGGAGGACGGGCCGGTGGACTTCGGCCTGTCCAACGCGCTGCTTGACAAGCTCGGCGGGGGCGTCTTCGCCGACGAGCAGCGCGTCGCTTTCAAGGCCGCCGCGCCTGTGAAGACAGGGCGCGAACTGGACGCGGCGCTGACCGGCGATAACGCGTTCTTCGTCGTCGAACACACCGACCCCGCGACGGGCGGTGCCGGCGTGCGCCTGACGCGCGCCGGGCAGTTCTCGACCAACGCCGACGGGCAGCTGGTCACCCAGACCGGGCAGGTCGTGCTGAACGACCGTGACCAGCCGATCGAGGTCGGCGAGGCGAAGGCGGTCATCGGACGCACCGGTGAGGTCAAGCTGTTAAACGCGCTGGGCGAGACCGTTGGGTTGGACCGCTTGCAGGTTGTGCAGGCCGACCTCGCGACACTCAAGCCCGCGGGGCAGAACACGTTCGAGATGACCGCGGGCGACAGCCGGGAAGCGATCGATACGCCCGTGCTGCTGCCGGGTCACTACGAGTCGTCGGGCACCAGCGCGATCCAGACGATGATGCAGATCGTCTCGGCGACCAAGGCGGCGACCGGCAACGCGAAACTCATCCAGTACCACGACCAGATGCTCAACGCGTCGGTGAACACGTTCGCCCGCGTGTCGTGACGACTTCCGTTTCTTGAGGGATAAGCAAGAAGATGGCTGTTCAAGCACTCCACTCTGCCGCGACCGGGATGAATGCGCTCTCGACCGAGCTCGACGTCATCTCGAACAACCTCGCGAATGTGAATACCAACGGCTTCAAGGCCTCGCGCGTCAACTTCGAGGACCTGGTCTACCAGCAGAAGCGCCAGCCGGGTTTGGAAGGCGGCGCCGAGAACACGCCGCCCGCCGGCCTGCAGGTCGGGCTGGGCACGACGATCAGCAACACCCAGTTCGACTTCTCGCTGGGCAGCCCGGTCCAGACCAACAGCCCGACCGATTTCTACATCAACGGCGACGGGTTCTTCCAGGTCGAGATCCTCGAAGAGTATGGCGGGGGCATCGGCTACACCCGCGCGGGCAACTTCCTGCCCAACGCGGACGGTGAGCTGGTCTTGGGCAACACCGACGGCCCGCGCCTGGCCGACGGGATCACGATCCCCGACGACATGCTCAACCTGTTTATCTCGCCCGACGGCACGCTGACCGCGACGCTCTCGGACGGATCGACGACCGATCTGGGCCAGATCCAGCTGCACACGTTCGTGAATAAGTCCGGCCTGCGTTCGATCGGCGGGAACATCTACGTCGAGACGGAGATCTCGGGCGGTGCCATCCCGGGCACCGCGGGCGAGGGGTCGCTGGGCACGATCGACAACTTCCAACTCGAGACCTCGAACGTCAACCCGGTGACCGAGCTGGTGCAACTGATTAAGACCCAGCGCGCGTTCGAGATGAACAGCCAGACGATCCAGGCGGCGGACGAGCTGCTGCAGACGGTCGGCAACCTGAGAAGGTTCTAAAGCTGAATGAGTAGGCCGGTTTACCGGCGGAAACAAGCATGGACGCTTGAGGTGCCGGGCTGAAGCCCGGTCTACCGAGGCAAGCAACACAAGGCATGGAGGCCTGATGATGCGACGCGATGAACCGGCCACGATGATGCACCTGATCCGACCGCTGTTGCTGCTGCTGGGGGTGGTGGTGCTGCTGCTGCTCACCGAGCACGCGCTGGGGGACGCGGTACGGATCCACGATGTGACCGGATCGGACGGGCCTGATGTCTTGCTGTCGCAGGTCGCGGAGCTCGACGGCGATTACGCGAACCAGTTCGCCGATGTCATCGTCGGGCGGTTTAGCGAAGGCGAAACGCGGGTCGAGATCGAAGCGTCGGCGATCCTCGAAGCGATGCGTGCAGGGGGCGCGAAGCTCGGCCTGCTGGACCTGCGCGGGTTTAGCAAGTGTACCGTGCACCGCACGGCCACGCAGTCGGCGCGAGTCGAGGCGACCGATGCCGAGAACGCGATCACCAACGTGGACAACCGCGCGGGGGATATCGATGGCCGCGCGAGCGGTGAGCCGGTCACGGTACACACGCCGACGACCGTGCGGGCTCTGATCGAGCGGACGATCCGCAAGCGTATCGGGGTTGACGGCACATCGCTTGAGATCACGTTCAACGACAAGGACGCGGAGCTGTTACGCAGCAGCGCCGTCGCCGGGCGGTATGAGGCCGAGCCGGTCGCCGAGCCGACGCTGGGGCGGGTGTCGTTCAAGGTCTACGCGTTCAACGGGACGCAGCGGGTCGGCAACGGCCGGCTGGTCACGGCCGAGGTCGCCCGGCGGGTGATCGCGGTCGTTGCGGGTGAGACGATCGACCGAGGCGAGCTGATCAATCGGCGGCAGGTGCGCCTGCGTGAGGTGCTGATCGATGACGCGCGGCAGGTGTATCTGCCCGACACGTCCCTGGTCGTCGGCCAGGTCGCGTCACAGAAGATCACGCCCGGTCGGCTGATCACCGCAGGCGAAGTTGAGTTGCCGGTCGCGGTGCGTCGGCGCGAGCGTGTGAGCGTCGAGCTGAAGACACGGGGCATCAAGATCACGTTCAACGGGATGGCGAAAGAGCAGGGCGCCGTCGGGGATGTGATCGAGATCGAGAACATTCAGACCAAGGAACGCTTTCGCGCGACGGTGGTGGCCCGCGGCAGGGTCGTGGCCGGCGAGAAGATCGAAGACAACAAGGAAGACAAGCCATGATGAAGTGCAAACGGATCGGGGTGTTGGTGGGTGTCGGCCTGTCCCTGCTGCTCGGTGTTGAAGCCGGGGCGCAGGGCTCGTCGCTGTACACGACCAGCGAAGACGAGATGCAGCTGATCGCCGAGCAGCGGTACGGCCTGCCGCAGGACCGGACGCGCAGCCACCTGCCGGACGTGCACCCGGACGTGCCGCTGCTGACGGCGTACGTGAGCAGGCGGCCCGAGCCGCGCGAGTTCCAGATCAATGACCTGGTCACGATCATCATCCGCGAGTCGTTCGAGAGCGAGATGGAATCGGAAAAATCGACCGAGAAAGAGTCCGAGCTGTCCGGCGGGATCCGGCAGTTCCCCCGGCTGACCCTCAAAGACCTGCTTGACCTGCAGCTGAACCAGGGCACCGCCGGCGCGGTCGAGCTGGACCTGGGCTTCGAGCGCTCGCACGAGGGCGAGGGTGAGTACGAACGCTCCGAATCGATGACCGGCCGGGTCCGCGCCCGCATCATCGACATCAAGCCCAACGGCATGCTCGTGCTTGAGGCCCGGCGGACGATCATCGAAGACAACGAGCAATCCGTGCTGGTCGCTACCGGGAACTGCATGCCTGAAGATATCAGCGCCGATGGCACGATTTTGTCCAGTCAGCTCGAGAACCCTTATATCGACAAGCAGCACTCCGGCGACCTACGAGATGTTGGCGAGAAGGGCTGGCTGACGAGGTTGTTCGATGCGATCTTTGATTTCTAACGGCAGGCAGAATAGATGCCCGGCTGGTTTTTGGCATCGCGGTTGCTCTTTCGCAACCGGCACACCGTGTGTTTCAAGGAATGAAGCATGATCACGCGAAGGATTCGAACGATGAATAGACCCTACCGCACCCCCTGGTTTGTAATGTTGGCGGCGCTGCTGATCGCCGTGCCCGCCGGTGCGACGCAGATCCGCAATGTCGTCACGCTCAAGGGCTCGGAGCAGAGCGTGATCAGCGGGATCGGCGTAGTCGTGGGGCTTAACGGCACGGGCGACGGCGAGTTCGGCCCGGCGCACAAGGCCGTGCTCGCCGCGGTCACACGCAACCTCGACGCGACCGCGACCCCCGCCGACTTTACCGATGCCGATTCGATCGCGCTCGTGCACGTCCGCGCGGTGGTGCCGGCCGAGGGCGTGCGGTCCGGCGTTGACCGGCTCGACGTCACGGTCGCGACCGTCAACGACGCGGAAAGCCTGAAGGGCGGCGTGCTGCTGGACGCGGTCCTGTTCGGCCCGGGTGAGAACGGCAAGGCCTTCGCCGTCGCCTCGGGCGATATCGTGCTGGAGGATGAAGAAGCGAACCCCCGCCGCGCAAAAGTCGCGCGCGGGGCGCACATGGTGCGCGACATCCCCTCGGTGAACATGGACCAGCACAACCGCATGACGCTGGTGATCGATCAGAGCAAGGCGTCGTGGGAGCTGGCGCACTATATCGCCGACACGATCAACGGCGTTATGGTGCTGTCGGACGACGCGGAGCCGATCGCGTTCGCGGTCGATCCGAAGAACGTCATCATCCATGTTCCGGATGTCGCGGTTGTCGCGGAGGGCATTCCGTCAGCAGATTTTGTCAGGCAGATCATGGTGACGACGATCGATCCGGAGATCGCGGCCGGCGGGGCGCGGGTGATCATCAACCGCGCCGAGGGCACGATCGCGATGACCGGGGATGTCGAGCTCTCGCCGGTGATCATCTCGCACAAGGGGATGACGATCCAGATCGTGACGCCCGAGCCGGAGCCGGACGAGAACCAGCCGCGTGTCGAGAACGTGGACTTCGTGGCGCTCGACCCGGACAACCGCGGCGGCCCACGCCTGCGCCAGCTCCTGGACGCGCTCAATACGCTCAACGTCGAGGCGGACGACCGCATCGCCATCATCAAGCAGATCCACGACCTGGGCGTCCTGCACGCGGAGCTGATCTGGAAATGATTGACGCGCCCGCACAACCCGAGTTCGGATCGAACGAGGCGGCACGGCTGGGCGCGTTTGTTGAGCGACCGTCCTCCGCGCCGGTGTTTAACGGTTTCCTGGACCGCGCGCGCAGCGAGGGCGGCACGAGCGAGGAGCAGCTCCGCGAGGCCGCCGAGAAGCTCGTTGCCACGACGCTGATCATGCCGATGTTTGAGAGGCTGCGCAACGACCCGCTGGCCGCGAACCTCGTGCACGGCGGGCGAGGCGAGAAGATCTTCCAGCAGCAGCTGGACCAGGTCCTTTCCGACCGCATCGCGGGCGCAACGAATTTCGACCTGGTCGATTCGGTCTACAAGCAGCTGAGCCGCGAGGCCGTCGGCGGGGAGGTGGACGCCCGTGGCTGATGCGTTGACCCGGACCATCCCGGTGCTCGAGGCGGTGCTCAAGCAGCTCGCAGACCGGCACGAGCAGTTGCTCTCGCTGATGAAGCGCCAGCGCGAAGCGCTGCGCCAGGCCGACCACCGCGGCGTGTCCGAGTATTCACGGCTGGAAAACACGCTGGTTCAGGCGATCGGCGACCTGGAGAAGCGCCGGCTGGAGCTGGTCGCGGAGCTGACACGCGCGGTCCAGCCCTCGGCCCCGGCGCCGATGCGGATGCGCGACCTGGCCGAGCGTTTGCCCGAGCCGTCGCGCGGGCGTCTGCTGGTCTTGCGGCAGCAGCTGCGCGAGCGGATCGCGAAGGTGAAAGACGAGTCGTCGGTGACCCGCCGGGCGACTGAGTCGTTGTTGAAACACATGCAGGGGCTGGTGCACACGCTGGGCAGCGCCGGCCGGGGCGCGGGGTACGCGCCGGCGAGCGCGCCCCAGCAGCCGACGGCGCCCGCCATCGGGACGCTGAGAGTGACGGCGTAAACGGTAGAAGACTATGGGCCTGACCAGCTCCCTACACATCGGACGCTCCGGCCTGCTCGCGTCGCAGGCCGCGATCCAGGTGGCGGGCAACAACCTGGCGAACATCGCCACCGAGGGCTACCACCGCAACGACATCTCGCTGGCGGCGGTGCGGTCGCGCGAGATCCAGCGCGGCATCTTCCTGGGCCAGGGCGTGCAGATCGATGCGGTGACCCGGCAGGTCGATGAGGCGCTCGAGGCGCGTCTGCGTGCGTCCATCTCCGACGAGGGCGGCTCGCGCGTCGCACAGGACCTGTGGTCGGAGATCGAGGCGATCGAGAACGAGCTGTCGGAGATCGATATCTCCACGCGCATGGCCGAGTTTTTCAATGCCTGGTCGCAGGTCGCCAACAACCCGCAGGACCTGTCGCTGCGGACGCTCGCGGTCGAGCAGGCCGAGACGCTGACCGACTACATCAAGTCGGTGCGCGGCGAGTTCGGCAACCTGCAGAAGCGCATCGACGACCGCACCGCGAACGCGGGCAACACGGTCAACGACCTGCTGGACCGCATCGCCCAGCTCAACGAGTCGATCGCGCTGCAGGAGGGCGGGCAGGCGGTCTCCGCCGGCGGCCTCCGCGACCAGCGCGACCTCTACCTCACCGAGCTGTCGCAGTACATCGACGTCTCGGTCATCGAGCAGCCCAGCGGCGGGGTCGACCTCTACGTCGGCTCGCTGCCGGTCGTGCTGGGCAACAACAACCGCGGGATCGCGGTCAACACCGAGACGGTCAACGGCGAGCTGGTCACGTCCGTCCGCCTGGCCGAGGACAACAGCCCGCTGGACATCCAGAGCGGCGAGCTGGGCGCGCTCGTCAAGTTCCGCGGGGTCCACCTCGAGAACGCGATCGACGCGCTGGACACCTATACGAACGCGTTGATCTACGAGGTCAACAAGATCCACAGCTCGAGCCAGGGCCTGACGCTGCTTAACAGCGCGGTCGGGACAACGGTCGTTGAAGACACATCGGTCGCGCTTAACGACGCGGCGAGCAAGATCCCCTTCCCTTTGCAGCACGGCTCGTTCCAGTTCCACGTCACGCAGAAGTCGACCGGCCAGCGGATCACGCAGACGATCAATGTTGACCTGGATGGGATCAACCCGGCGACGGACACGACGCTGACCGACCTGGCGGCGTCGATCAACGCGGTGGCAAACGTGTCCGCGTCGATCACGCTGGATGGCCGGCTGCAGATCAACTCCGATGCCGCCGACTTCCAGTTCAGCTTCAGCGACGACACGTCCGGGGCGGTCGCGGCGCTGGGTATCAACACTTTCTTCACCGGCGACCAGGCCTACAACGTCGGGGTCAACACCGACCTCGTCGGCGACCCGCGGAACATCGCCGTCGCCCGCGAGCACCTGCCCGGCGACAACCGCGGGGCCCTGGCCGTCGCGGCGCTGCGCGACACCGGGATCGACGCGCTCGGCGGGCTGAGCCTGCCCGGCTACTGGAACCGCCACGTCGAGGACGTCTCGATCCGCACCGCCCAGGCCATCGACCAGCTCAACGCCGACTCGGTCGTCAAGGAGAACCTCAAGGTCCAGCAGCAGGCGATCAGCGGCGTCAACGCGGACGAAGAAACGATCAACCTCCTGAACTACCAACGCATGTACCAGGCCAACGCCAGGTTCCTGACGGTGGTGGATGAGCTGATGGCGACACTGATCAACATTATTTAGGCCTTTACCCCTAACCAAGACACATGTCCACGATCTCACCACTCCTGTCCCGCACCTCGAACCTGATGTCGAGTGAGCTGCTGCGCCGCCGGCTGCAGGAGACGCAGCGGGAGCTGCTGCTCGCGCAGGACCAGGCATCGACGGGCAAGCGGCTGAGCCGGGGGTCGGACGCGCCCAGCAGCATCTCCGCGGTGCTGTTCCTCAACCAGGCGAAGATCGAACGCGAGCAGCAGAAGATCAACCTCGAGCACGGCAGCGGCGTCCTGAACCTCGCCGACTCGTCGCTGCGCGACATCACCGACATCCTGATCGACTCGCAGCAGATCGCCTCGAGCCAGATCGGCGTCGGCTCGGACGCGACGACGCGAGCCACCCAGGCCGAGGTCATCGACGCCCAGCTCGAGGGCGCGATCCAGGCCGCGAACCGCAAGTTCAATGGTCTGTCAATCTTCGGCGGCAACAACGGGGCATCCGGCAACGACCCGGTCTTCGAGTCGTTCCTCGGCGGGGTGCGGTACACCGGATCGACCGAGAGCCTGCGCAACGATGTCGGCGCGTTGGTCGATCTACCATTTAATGCCAACGGCCTGGACTCGCTGGGCGCGTTGTCGTCGCGCGTGAAGTCGCTGGTCGATCTGGACCCGCAGGCGAACGCGCAGGTCCGGCTGAGCGAGGTCGACGGCGCCCGCGGCCAGGGCTTCGCCGCCGGCGCGGTCCAGCTCTCGATCAACGGCGGGCTGACGACGGTCGACCTGACCACGGCCGACACGCTCGATGATGTGCTGATCCGGGTGAACGACGCGATCAGCACCGCGGCGCCCGGCGCCGGCGCGCTGTCGCTCGGGCCCGCCGGCTACTCACTGACCGCCAACGCCGGCAACACGATCACGATCAGCGACGCGTCGGGCGGCTTCACCGCGGCCGACCTGGGCATCGACCTGAGCGTCACGTCGGGCACCTCCGCGGGCGGAGACATCGGGGTCCGGCTGACCGAGCGGACGCTGCTCAGCGACTTCGGCACGGTCATCGACTTCACCAGCGGCCTGCAGATCACCCAGGGACTGCAGACGGAGGTCGCCGACTTCTCCAGCGCGACCACCGTTCAGGACATGCAGAACGTGATCGATGCGCTCGACCTCGGCCTGCGCCTGACCATCAACGACGCGGGCACCGGCCTGGACCTGGTCAGCGAGGTCAGCGGTATCGAGCTGAGCATCGGCGAGAACGGCGGGACCACCGCGGAGGACCTTGGCGTCCGTACCTTCGGCAGCTCGACGCTGCTGTCGGACCTGCGCGGCGGGCTGGGCGTCGACCGCACACCCGCGGGCGAGCCGGACCTGAACATCCAACTGCACGACGGCCGGCTGCTCGAGATCGACCTCGCCGCGGCGAATACGGTTGGTGATGTAGTGGACGCGATTCGCAATGCCGCTACGGCGTCGGGCCTGGCGCTCGGCACGGACTTCGACGCGGTCCTCTCGCCGGTCGGCAACGGGATCATCCTGACGGACAACACCAGCGGGGCGAGTTTTGATTTCTCGGTGACCAACGCCGGGCTGAGCTTCGCCGCGGACCACCTGGGCATCCGTGCGAACGCGCTGTCGGGCTCGACGATCACCGGGACGGACGAGGGCGCGGTGACGGTGCAGAACTTATTCACACATCTCAAAGAATTATCCACCGCGCTCCGCAATAACGACGAGCTTGGCATCTCGCTTGCTGGTTCATCACTCGAAAGCGACATCGACCATGTTGTGACCGCGAGGGCACGGGTCGGTGTTCAGGCCAGGCGGATCGACGATCAGCTTGTGCTCATAGAGGACCGCGACATCCAGGAGCAAACCATGCTCAGCCAGTTGCAGGACGCGGACTTGACAGAGGTCCTGACACGCTTTGCGCAGCTGCAGACGCAGCTGCAGGCCTCGCTGCAGATCGGCTCGGCCAATCAGCAGCTGACGTTGTTGGATTTCCTGCGCTGAGGCGCAGGTTCTGCGCGGCCCGGCCAGCAGCCGGCCGGCACCGCGCAAAAATGACCGGCGGTTGGAGCCGCCACCCGCGACAGGATGTCCCAAGCGGGTCTGGACACCAGGATGGATCGGGCTGCTAGTAAAGGCGATGGCGATGAAGATCAATTCGTCACGTTTCGGTGAGATCGAGGTCGACGACCAGCGGGTCATGACCTTCCCCAAGGGCCTGCTGGGCTTTGCCGACTATCAGCGCTTCGTGCTGATCGAGGCGGGACAGGACAGCTACTTCTGGTGGCTCCAGTCCGTTGACAAGCCGGACCTGGCGTTCATCGTGACCGACCCGACGCTGTTCATCCCGACCTACAAGGTGCCGGTGCGGACCGACCAGATCAGCCAGCTCGAGCTGAACTCGGTCGATGACGCGCAGGTGCTGGTCATCGTGAACAAGCGCGGCGACACCCTGACCGGCAACCTCCAGGGGCCGCTGGTCGTGAACGTGAAGAACTGCATCGGCGAGCAGCTGGTGCTCAGCGACCGCCGGTTCACCACGCGGGTGCCGCTGGTGGAAGTGAAGGCCGCGGTTCACGCGCAGAGCGCGTGACGTCGTGACGCTGTTAGACGACCCGGCGAGTAGCTGGCCGGGGCCGTGCAAGGATAGACAACTCCCGCAGCGCCGGATGCGCCGCGGGGCCCCGCAAGGACGCGGGGTTGGGACCAGGCCCAAGGAAGGAGCCACCCAAGCATGCTCGTGCTCTCACGACAGCGCGACGAAACGATCATGATCGGCGACGAGATCGAGATCACCGTCGTCGACATCCGCGGGGACAAGGTTCGGCTGGGCATCAACGCCCCGCGCACGATCCAGGTCCACCGCAAGGAGGTCTACGAGGCCATCCGGCGGGAGAACGCCGAGGCCGCACAGATCCAGATCGATGACCTGAGCGCTGCAGACAAGACCCTGCATCAACGCAACGGCCAACCGAACAAGAACGGCCGTTCAAGGTTGAGGCAGTCGCCATAGATCCCTGTTGGACCGGCCAAAGGAGTAAGGGCCGGGACATGAACCCGGGCAGCAGCCCGGCGAACCGAACTCCCCGCGGCGGCCAGGAAGGCCCCACCGCGACAGACGACAAACACGGAGGTTTGTCACCATGACTCGGATTAACACCAACGTTTCCGCCATGGTCGCCCGGACCAACCTGGCCCGGACCAACACCGACCTCGCCACGCGGCTCGAGCGCCTCTCGACGGGCCTCAAGATCAACCGCGGCGCCGACGACCCCGCCGGGCTCATCGTCTCCGAGCGGCTGCGCAGCGAGATCTCCAGCATCGGCCAGGCGGTGGACAACATCGAACGCGCCTCCAACGTCATCGCGACGACCGAGTCCGCCTTGCAGGAGATCAACGACCTGCTGGTTACGGTCAAGGGCCTGGCGGTCGAGGCGGCGAACACCGGGGCCTTCTCGAAGGAAGAGATCGCCGCCAACCAGTTGCAGATCGACTCGGCGATCGAGTCGATCACACGCATCAGCAACACCGCCAGCTTCGCCGGCCTGAAACTGCTCAACGGCTCGCTGGACTACCTGACCTCGGGCGTGACCGCCAGCCAGATCTCGGACATCTCGATCAAGGGGGCCAACTTCGGGCTCAACACCTCGATCCCGGTGACCGTCGAGGTGCTCCAGTCGGCCGAGCACGCCTCGCTGTTCCTCTCGGGCAACGGCACGGGCACCTTCAGTTCCGCGGTGAGCTTCGAGGTCCAGGGCACGCAGGGCGTCCAGACGTTCAGCTTCGCCTCGGGCACAGCGCTCTCCGCGGTCGCCAACGCGATCAACGGCGTCTCGGACGCGACCGGTGTCCAGGCGATCCTCGCCTCCGCCGCCGACCCGACCTCCGGCCTGATCCTCCAGTCGCTCGAGTTCGGCTCGTCCGAGTTTGTCAGCGTCAACAAGCTGTCAGGCGGGGCGTTCTTCGACAGCTACACCGCGCAGAACGGCGGGGTGGTCAACCGCGACCTCGGCGCCGACACGCTCGCACTCATCAACGGCAACCTCGCGATCGGCGACGGCCTGGACGTGTCGCTCAACGCCTCGACCCTCAACGTCGAGATGACTCTGACCTCCGGCGCCGCCCAGACCCTCAACACGCCGTACACCTACTCGATCACCGGCGGCGGGGCGACCTACCAGATCGGCCCGGACATCAACACGCTCCAGCAGGTCGGCTTCGGCATCCAGTCCGTCGCCGCCACCCGCCTGGGCAACTCGACCGTCGGCTTCCTCTCGGAGGTGCTGACCGGCCAGGACAATTCGCTGGCCAACGACGTCCGCGGCGCCGCCGACATCATCGACGCCGCGATCGACCAGGTCTCGACCCTCCGCGGCCGGATCGGCGCGTTCGAACGCAACACGCTCGACACGACGCTGCGGTCGCAGCAGGTCGCGCTCGAGAACCTGACCTCCGCCGAGAGCTCGATCCGCGACACCGACTTCGCAGCGGAAACGAGCGCCCTGACCCGCGCCCAGATCCTCCAGCAGGCCGGTACGCAGACGCTGGCGATCTCGAACACGACCGCCCAGTCGGTCCTGTCGCTGCTGGGATAAGCGAATCCGCTCGCGGCTGAGCACGCCAAGACAACACATGGGCCCCGGTTTAGTCGCCGGGGTTTTTTTACGCGTGCTTTTTCGCGCGCGACGCGCAGCGTCCGGTGCGAACGCTGTAAGCCTGGTGCAGCGCAGCAGCACACACCGTCCCAACGACCAAACAAAAAACATCCGACCAGAGAAAACTCGAACCAAGCATGAAACCCGTCGGCGGGAAGTCCCGCAAAGCCCTCAGCGGCTCGCCGGGATACAGCTGGCTCACCTCGATCCCGACGGTGAAACCCAGCGTCAGCACCAGCAGCGACCACGAACGCCAGCGCACCAGCAGTGCGGCGAACAGGAAGAAGAACATCACCGCCCAGAGCGTGTCGCCGAGGTAGTCGGTTACGAACGCGGTCGGCGGCGCCAGGCCCGGCTCACCGCGGTACCGCCGTGCGATCAGGCCGATGGGGATCACCCCGAGCGCGAGAGCAAGATAAACCAACCGCGCTCGGCCGGTCGATCGGGTCGGTTGGTTCGGCTCAGTCATCGCTTGCCACGCGCTACATCACCCGCTGCTGCACCTCGATCAGGTGGTAGCCGAACTGGGTCTTGACCGGCTCGGACACCTCGCCCAGCGGCAGGTCGGAGAAGATGACCGCGTCGAACTCGGGGACCATCTGTCCCTGCGAGAACTGCCCGAGCGAGCCGCCGTCTTTGCCCGAGGGGCAGGACGAGTGCTGCTTGGCGAGCTCGCCGAAGTCCGCGCCGTCGGCGATCTGCTGCTTGAGCTCAAGCGCCTGTTCTTCGGTCGAGACAAGGATGTGGCTGGCGACGGCGGTGGGCATGGTGTGGCTTTCTGATTAAACATTCCTAAAGAAACGCGGCGCGGGTCCTACCACGCCAAATTTAGAAGTATCGATGTCGAATGATTCAAGATCGCACGGAGTAACCGGCCAGGCTCGGGCAATCTCCATCACGTCGTCTTCTCTGGGAAATCGAATATCGTCGCGCTCCCAGAACGAGTCTTCTTTGGCCTCCGGGCATCGTTCGTCGGTAAAAATCAAGCCAAGGTTTAGATCTTCTTTCGTTAAATCGCCTATGGACCACAGGGTTTTACACGACTCACCGATATAGCCATACCCACGCACGAGCCTGCCACCAATAGCCTTCGCGTAGACATGGTAATCCACAACCCGGTGCGTGCGGAAGAAGCATGCCTCGGCGAAATGTTCGCTCAGCGAGAGTAATGGCCGGGTAACGGATTTTTGTGGGTCATCCACATCGCAGAACACTTGACCCGCGACCAAAGCCCATCCGAGTATTGGCGGGGATACGAACACCCGCCCGCTGTAGGCAGCTTTGATCCCATGCTCCCAATTGGCATCGCTTACTCGCTTCAAGCCGATCGCTCGCAATACGTCGACCGTATCTTCCGTGTGTAGAGCATACCAAGAGCATTTGTAACCAAAGTTATAGGGATGATCGAACCGCTCGTATTGGACGTGAGCTAGATCCAAGTCCGCGAACGGGCTGCGATGTTTGTATTTATTGAAGGGCCACATGAATCCCCCTGATTGAGTTCAGGTCAGCGCTTCGACCTTCGGTCGAGGCAACCCTAAAAAGTTTGCGAGGAGGATCGGCCCCTCGGTCGTCATAAAACTCTCGGGGTGGAACTGCACGCCCTCCATCGGCGCGTCACCATCGAATGCGCCGGGCTTGGAGCGCAGCCCCATGATCTCGCCCTCGTCGGTCCACGCGGTCACCTCGAACCGCTCGCTGTCGAAGCTGTCCTTGTTCACGATCAGCGAGTGGTACCGCGTCGCGATGAACGGGTTGGACATGCCGACGAACAGGCCCTTGCCATCGTGGTGGATCGGCGAGGTCTTGCCGTGCATGAGCCTGGTGTGGCGTTCGACGACCATGCCGAACCGCTGGCCGATGGACTGGTGGCCGAGGCAGACGCCCATCAGCGGGACCTTCCCCGCGAACGCGGCGATGATGTCCATCGACACACCCGCCTCGTTGGGCGTGCACGGCCCGGGCGAGACGATGACGTGCGTCGGCTCGAGTTGCAACGCTTCGGGGGGCGTCATCTTGTCGTTGCGGACGACCTTGATCGGTAGGTCGTCGGGGTCCCGGCCGGCGGCGACCAGCAGCTCGCCGATCCGCTGGACGAGGTTATAGGTAAAGCTGTCGTAGTTGTCGATCAAGAGGATCATGCCGGGGCTATTGTAGTTTGTTTCGCCCACCTTAGATTTCAAGGAAACAGGGAGGTTGGTCATGTGAAGGAACAATAACTACACAACTCAGGCTGTGCGTTTGTTGCGGTTAGATGCCTTGCTGTCTTTGGACCACATCCCATGAAGTGATTGTGGCCGGCATCATCCTGCTGTGGCCGTGATCACATCTTGGCCAACCAGGCCCGGATAAACCCCGCGAATAAGCCCGCAAAGATGCCCGCGAGCAGCAGGACCGGGCTCATGCCCAGCGTGATGACCACTCCGAAGCCGGCCCCCACGAGCATGCAGTAGAGCGTCTTGGGATTGTAGTAGTCGTCAAGGGCGATCGTGCCCAGCAGCGTGGTGGCGATCAGCCAGGGGATCAGCAGCAACCCGACCATCGCGCCGAAGACCACGCCGGCGTTGCCACCGCTGCCATCCATCCAGTTGACCCATTCCGGCGCGATGTTATTGACAACCGCTCGGCCCACCAGAAACAGCGGCAGCATGAAGTACCCGGCGATACGTGGTCGGTCCGTCCAGTACCGGTGCCGGACCTCGACCGGCTCGGTGGCGTATGTCGCGGTATCGCCGGGGATGAACGGCCGTTCGCAACGCGGGCAGGGCGGCTCATTGACAAGTGTCAGGTCGTAGCCGCACGCGGGGCACCACCGCGCGGGGCGTTGGATCCGTTCGAGGTCTCGGCGGGGGATAGTTTTCGGAGGCGGTTCGGCGAGTTCGTAGCCTTTAGTGGCGGGGCCCGGTTGGCGCTTGGTTTGTTCGGCCATGGCCACATCATAAAACACGGCCGCACCAGATCGATGCGCAGTCTCGCTAATTTCCGGCGTTTTCCCGCATGAGCGAATCAGCTCAGCGCTCACCCCACGACCAGGTTGATCAGCCGGCCCTTGATCACGATCACCTTGCGGATCGTCTTGCCCGACAGGTGCTCGGCGACGTTTTCGTCTTCCTTCGCCACCGCCTCGATCGCGTCTTGATCGGCGTCGGCGGGGACGGTGATCTTGCCGCGCAGTTTGCCGTTGACCTGCACCGGCAACTCGATCGTGTCCTGGACCAGCACACCATCATCCCACGCCGGCCAGGGGGCGTCGGCGATGTAGGTCGTGACGCCGAGCTTGGACCAGACCTCTTCCGCGACGTGCGGGGCGATCGGCGATAGTAACAGCACAAGCTTCTCAACCGCAGGGCGAGGCGGGGCGTCGAGTTTTACCAGTTCGTTGTTCAGCTCGATCATGGCCGCGATCGCGACGTTGAAGCTCATCGACTCCATCGCCTCGGTCACGCGCTTGACCGTCGCGTGCACCTTGCGGTTGAGCGCTTCGTCCGGCTCGGCGTCGGCGACGCGCAGCCCGCCTGTGTCTTCATCGAAGACGACCCTCCAGAGCCGGTTGAGGAAGCGGTGGACGCCGACGATGTCCGCGGTGTTCCAGACCTTGGACTGGTCCAGCGGGCCCATGTACATCTCGTAGAGCCGAAGGGTGTCGCAGCCGTACTGCTCGCAGATCGCGTCGGGGCCGATGGCATTCTTCAGCGACTTGCCCATCTTCCCGAATTCTTCGGTGACGGGTTGGCCTTCGAAGACAAACTTCGCGCCTTTGCTGCCCTGGGATTCTGATGCGGGCTTGCCATCTTCGGTGGTGACAGTCGCTGCTTCGACCGGGATGCCGCGCTCGTCGCGGTAGCAGTACGCCTGGATATACCCCTGCGCGAAGTACCGGCCGAACGGCTCGGGCGTGCTTGCCACGCCGATGTCGAACAGGAACTTGTGCCAGAAACGGGCGTAGAGCAGGTGCAGCACCGCGTGCTCGGCCCCGCCGACATAGAGATCGACGCCGCCGGCATGCGTTCCGCCTGATGCCTGCTCGCTGATCATCCAGTACTGCTCGGCGTCTTTGCCGACAAGCGATTGATCGTTCCGGGGGTCGAGGTATCGCATGTAGTACCAGCACGAGCCGGCCCAGTTGGGCATCGTGTTCAGCTCGCGCGTGTACTCAACACCATCAATCACGACCTTCTTCCAGTCATCGCCGGCTCGGCCAAGTGGCGGCTGCGGCGGCGCTTCAGGATCATCACTGCCCGTCGGCTTGAAGTCTTCCATCTCCGGCAGCTTGACCGGCAGGTCGGCCTCGTCAACGGTGCGGATCTCGCCGTTCGGCCCGTGCAGGACCGGGAAAGGCTCGCCCCAGTAGCGCTGGCGGCTGAACAGCCAGTCGCGGAGCTTGTAGTTCTCCTTGGCCCTGCCGACGCCTTGTTTTTCAAGGTAATCGGTGATCTTCGCCTTAGCCTCGGGGACGGGCAGGTGGTTCAGTGAAACGCTATTGTTCGCCGAGTGGATCGCGATCGCGTTGAGGCTGTCGGTCATCGCCTCGCCGAGCAGGGTGGACAGCGACCTGGTTTTGGCCGCCTCGCGGAGCGCATCAACGCCCTTGTTCAGCAGCGGCTGAAGCGCGTCCTGCCAGATTGTGAAGATCGACCCGCGTGCGCTGATGTCGTGCGGCCCGCCGTCCTGCTTGCGTTGCTTGGTGACCGCGGCCCAGATGTTGGCGTAGTCGTTGCGGTTCTGGTTGACGCACAGGCCGACGAAGTCGACCACCGCGGTGCGCGCGGCGTCTTCGCTTTCAAACGTGCGCTCATGTTGCTCGGCTTGTTCGCAGAAGCCGTAGAGTGCCGCAACGGGCTTGTCTGCAACGACATCGATGATCGGGAGGTCGAACTTCTGCGCAAACTCGAAGTCGCGCGAGTCGTGCGCGGGCACCGCCATGATCGCGCCGGTGCCGTAGCCCATCATGACGTAGTCAGCGATCCAGACGGGGATCTTCTCGCCGTTGACCGGGTTGATCGCGTACCCGCCGGTGAAGACGCCGGTCTTTTCTTTCGCGTCAGCCTGGCGGTCGATAGTGGACTTGGCAGCGGCCTGTTTTTGGTAAGCGCGCACCGCTTCCGAGCGCTGGGGGGTCGTGATCGTTGCAACCAACTCGTGCTCGGGGGCGAGCACCATGTAGGTCGCCCCGAACAGCGTGTCCGGACGCGTGGTGAAGACACGGATGGTCTCGTCACTCAGATCGATCTTGAAATCGACCTCTGCACCAACGGATTTCCCGATCCAGTTCCGCTGAAGCAGCTTGATATTCTCCGGCCAGTCCACGAGATCGAGGTCGTCAATCAAGCGATCCGCGTACGCGGTGATGCGCAGCATCCACTGCTTCAGCGGCCGCTTGAACACCGGGAAGTTGCCGCGCTCGCTGCGTCCTTCGTTGGTCACTTCTTCATTGGCCAGCACCGTGCCGAGCCCGGGGCACCAGTTGACCTCGACCTCGGCCATGAACGCCAGGCGGTACTCATCCAGCAAACGCTCGCGCTGGTCTTGGTCCAGCTCGGTCCACTTGCGCACGTTCGGGTCGCCGATGCCCGCGAGCGGCTCAAGCGATTCGGTGCTGCCCGAGACGATCAGCTCGCCGTCTGTCCCGACGTAGTAGTCCTCTTCCTCGAGCTTGTGGATCAGCTCGCTGATCGGCGCGGCCCTGTTCTCGACCGGGTCCACGTAGCTGTGGTACATCTTCAGGAAGATCCACTGCGTCCACTTGACGTACCCGGGGTCGGTCGTCGCGAAAGAACGGTCCCAGTCGTATCCCATGCCCAGGCGTTTGAGCTGGCCGACCATGTTGGCGATGTTCTTCTCGGTCGTGATCCGCGGGTGGACGTTGTGCTCCACCGCGTACTGCTCGGCGGGCAGGCCAAACGCGTCAAACCCCATCGGGTGCAGCACGTTGTAGCCGCGCATCCGCTTGTAACGCGCGACGATGTCGGTCGCGATGTAGCCCAGCGGGTGGCCGACGTGCAGCCCGACGCCCGAGGGGTAGGGGAACATGTCCAGCACGTAGAACTTGGGCCTGCCCGGGTCGAAGCCCGGTTCGCCGGGGTTGGGCGTCGCGAACGTCCGGGCGTTCTCCCAGTGCTGCTGCCAGCGGGCTTCGATGGCGTTGAAGTCGTATCTCATAGCGGTTGTCGGGCTTAATAGGCGCACGAATAGGCGCAGCAGGATACCGGATTCGCCCCAGGCCGGGCCAAAGCACAGCGCCGGCCCGGGTCATTTAGATATTCGCGAACCGCGCCGCCCGGCAGACCCGGCCGACGACCGTGAAGTAGAGCACGAAGAGGAAGGCGTGGAAGAGCAGCCAGCCGATCGGCAGCAGCATCTCGTAGCCGTACCCGCCGCGCATGTACATCCACTCGCCGGCCTGGCGCACCACGATCAGCGAGAGCATCCCGGCCAGGGCCCAGAAGGGCAGGAGCCCGGCGGTGAGGCAGCAGGCCTGGGCCGCGGCGGGCAGCGCGTCGCGCTTGCTAAACATCTTGGCGAACAGCGCGTGCAGCGAGCCGACGGCGAGGCAGATGCCTGCGCCGAACATCGCCATCGAGACCCCCGCCAGCAAACCGCCGAAGACGTAACGCCCGATGTAGTCCAGCGCCGACCCGCCGTAGTAGTAGCCGGAAAGGGCCTCGGCGAGTTCCGCCATGCCGACCGCGATCGGGCCAAAAATAACCAGCCACAGCATCGCGATCAGGAAGACCCGGACGTGCCTCTGCATCGGTCGGCGGGTGGTCATCTGCGCGCCCAGCCGGCCCGGCTGGACCAACGCGCTCAGCGTAAGCGCCCAGTAGCCGCTGTTGATCGGCCCGCGGCCGCTGTGCTTGCTGTCGCGCGCCGGCTTGCCGCACTCCGGGCACCCCGCGTCGTCGTCGAGCCCGAGCAGCGCGTAGCCGCAGCCCTCACACACCGCCGGCCAGCGGCAGTTGGCGTGCCAGGTCGGCCG
>JANQKT010000254.1 GCA_028280965.1 Phycisphaeraceae bacterium | reverse complement strand
CATCGCGCGAGCGTCGCCCGGCGACGAGCCGTGTGCTGCCGGGCGACCGGCTGCGCAGCATCATCGCCAGCGCGTACCCATCACGCGCCAGGCGCCCGGCACCGGCATCCAGCCCCAGCGCCCGGCGTGTGCCGTCGGACAGCAGCGTGCTCGGCCTGGGCGGCTCGGGCACGTGCTGCTCGTTCATCCCGGCGATGACCAGCCGCGGCGCATCATCGAGCAGCAGTTCCAGGTAGCCGACCAGCTCGATCGCCGGTTCGCCGCCCGGCTCGGTGACCGACCGTGAAGCGAGGCGCGAGACAACGAGCGTGACGGCCTGTGCAAAGGTGCAATGCGGCGCGGTCTGTTCGTCGAGTGACGAGAGTTGATCGAGCAACCTGCCGATCGCTTCGAGTGCTTCGACGATCGGCCGATCGGTTGGCGCGTGGCGGTTGAGCCGGCGCTGGCCGTACACCGCCTCGAGCGCTGCGCCGGTCGGCTCGGCCCACGCACCGAGCGGGCGCGTGGCGGCCAGCGACTCGGGCAGCAGCGACAGCGCCGCGCGGTAGACCGCGTCCATGTCGCGCACGCGCTCGGCGTCTCCCAGCCACCCCCCGGCCGGGCGCTGGGCCAGGTGGTCGGTCGCGTAGCGGTCCAATAGCGTCAGCCACGGCCGGGCCGAGGTGTCTGCAACACGCGTCAGGTACGCCTCGGCATCGGGGTGCCGCACCAGCGCCGCTAGCTTGTCGAACCGCAGCCCGGTGGCGAACGCCGCGAGCGCGGTCAGCAGCAGCACCGGGCGTGCCCGCACGATCGGCCGACCCACCGCCGAGCGCACCGGCAGGCCGGCGAGTCCGAGTGTCCGCGCGATCGGCGCGTCCAGCGCGGGGTCGCCAAGCCCGACGGTGATGTCGCCGGCGGCGGTTGATTGCGCGTCAGCCCAATCCCCAATCGCGCTCAGCACCGCGGCGGCCTGGTCGCCCGGTCGATCGGCAAAGGCCAGCGACGCATCAGCGATCGGGATCTCGCGCCCGTTCCAGTACGACGGCAACAGCCCGCCGAGCGCATCAAAGCCCTCGGCGTCTGACGCGTCAGCGAAAACCAAGGCGTGCACAGGCATGGTGATCTGATCGAGCGCACGCTGCTGCACCGGCAACAGGTCTGCGGTCGCAACGAGCACGACCGGTCCCGCTGATGCGCAAGATCCGGCCTCGATCGCACTGCGCCGCGCGGCGTGCGGATCAATGCGCCCGCGCCGTTCTAACAGCGCGTGATACCGCCGATCCAGCTCGGCGAGCGCCTCCCAACGCGTTGCATCGCTCGTGTGCCCCACGCGCGACGCGACATCCTGCACCGACAACAGATGGGCCCCCAACTCGCCCGAAGCCTGCACGACCTGCTCCGCCAACGCCCACCAGCCCGGCCAGTCGTCACGCCCCGGCGGGCGCGGCAGCACCCGCCGGATCAGCTCCAGTTCGGCCTCGCGGAAGGCCTCCGCCCAGGCCAGCAGCGATTCGAGATCGCTCGCCGCCCGCGTTTCGCCCGGCGGCAGCAGCCGATCAACCAGGCCGCCGACCGTCACGATCGTCGGCGGGATCAACGCCCGCCCCGCCGCACGCTCGGCCAATAGCTCATACAGCCGCCGCTGCGCCCGCCCGCCGGGCACAACAACCAGCACCCCGCCCAGGTCCGCATTGTCACCGGCGAGTTCGTCCAGCAGCCAGCCCGCCGCGGTGGGCAGCGCGGGTTGCTCGGCCCCGAGAAAGTGCCGCTGGATGTTCGCCGGCTCGGCCATTGCATCAGGGTACCGGCATCGACATTGATACACACCAGGGGACCGCACATGGCAACAAGACGTCGCAATCCAGTGCTACAATCTTGCCATGAGCACTTTAGATGACCGGATCGCGCAGTGGGAACAGATGTGCCGTGAGGCGCCGGACGACATGGCGTTTTTCTCGCTGGGCAACGCGTACAATGAGGCCGAGCGCTGGGCCGACGCCGAGCAGGCCTACGCCAGCGCGCTGGAGCACAACGCGGCGATGTCCCGCGCCTTCCAGATGCGCGGCCAGGCGCTGATCAAGCTCGACCGCCAGGGCGAGGCCGGCGAGGTCTTGACCCAGGGCTACACCGTCGCCGCCGAGCGCGGGGACGTCATGCCCAAGAAGTCGATCGCCGCGCTGCTGGAGAAACTCGGCCTGCCCGTACCGGAGACCGAGGACTTCGAGGCCCGCAAGCGCGAGGTCGAGGCCAGTGGCGAGCAGGTCCTGGACAAGCGCACCGGCCAGCCGCAGTCCAAGCTCCCCGACCCGCCGATGCGCGGGCCCGTTGGCGCCTACATCCACGCTAACTTCGGCCAGGACACCTGGCGCGAATGGATCGCGATGGGCACGAAGGTGATCAACGAACTGCGGCTTGATTTCTCCAACCCCGAGCACCAGGACGTCTACGAGCAGCACATGCTCGAGTGGCTGGGCGTGACGCGGGAGGAGATTGAGGGGAGATGAAGCAAATTATACGCTACAACAATTACCGAACAGGCCACTCGATTACTTGCTTTTCACTAGTGCACAATGAATCACATGCATGAATCAACGTTACAAGACGCCGTTGACAGCCTATATCAGTTGGTGGTCGTTGAAGGCAAGAAAACATCAACGAAACGGCTGTCGATTCTTGCAGAGCTTTGCATCGATGAACTCGCCAAACGGGGATTGAAAGGTGCAGAAGCCGAGGTAACGATACCGGGTGGAGGCAGGCCGAAAGACTGGGATGTCGCTTGGAAGTGGGCAGGTAAATACCGCCTGGTTATCTCATTAAAATCGATTTTGAAAAACCTAGCCGGCACCGTACCCAACCGTATTGACGATGCAATGGGTGAGACGACAAGCATTCAACTTTACTCACCCGAGGTCGTCACAGGCTATCTCATGCTGATTGATGGCCAAGGAGACACGTACAGCCAGAAGCACAATACAACGTGGGTTGAGTTGTTGCGTTCAAGACTTGCCAATCTCTCAGACAGGCGCGCACCGTATTGGAGCCCGGGCACGTTTGAGGGGTTTGCCGTCGTAGAGGTCAATTTTTCGGAAAGTCCAAAAATCTTATCCGGTGAAGATACCGTGGCTCAGATGTTCGATACACTTGTTGCAGAGACTTTAGTTCGTAACCCCGGCATCCATGAGGCATAAATGGAATTAAGCACCATCCAAAAACCGATTCCTGATGCCGTCTATGAATTGATTGGGGACAACCCGACTGACGCCAGTTTAAAAACTGCGATCCCCCGCATCGCGAAGAATCCGGATCTGATTGACGAACTGGAACAGCGGGTCTTGAGTATCCCAAGCAATCATGATGTGCGCCTGGGTGATGCACGCCACCTCGATTTTATTGATGATGAATCCATCCACCTTGTTGTGACATCACCACCCTATTGGACGCTTAAGCAGTATGTTGGTTCAGACGGACAACTTGGAGATATTGCAGACTACGAAGAGTTTTTAGCGAATCTCAAGCAGGTCTGGCGGCACTGCCACCGCGTACTCGTCCCTGGCGGACGACTAATTGTAGTCGTCGGAGACGTGTGCCTTTCGCGACGTGAACATGGCCGACATGCCGTCATCCCACTCCATGCATCGATTCAAGAAGGATGCCGAACGATCGGCTTTGACAACCTTGCCCCGATCATCTGGCACAAAATCGCTAACGCAAGATTTGAGGCCAACGGTTCAGGCGGCGGCTTTCTTGGCAAGCCTTACGAACCTAACGCCGTTATCAAGAACGACATTGAGTTCATCCTGATGCAGCGGAAGCCCAATGGGTATCGCAAACCAAAGGCTAATAATCGACTACTCAGTATTATTGGGGAAGAACGACACCGTGAGTGGTTTCGCCAAGTGTGGACGGTGGGTGGCGCATCAACGAAGAATCATCCCGCACCATATCCCACAGAAGTTGCGGAACGCCTTATTCGCATGTTCAGTTTTGTCGGCGACACCGTCTTAGACCCATTCCTTGGCTCTGGGACAACAACTCTGGCCGCCGGCAGATGGGGTCGCAATAGCATCGGCGTTGAGATTGAACCAAACTATCTCGATATTATTACCGAGCGACTATCACATGATTTTGGAATGTTCTCATCTGCCGCCAAACTTATGATTAAACGCTAATGCAAGTCTGCTGAGATAGCGCCACCAGCAAAGTCCGCCAAGCACATCACCGCGGCCGCTCCAACAACTCATACAGCACGTTGTTGCTGAACGACGGGTCACTCGTCAGCCCGATGTGGTCGGCGGGGATGAACTTCACGCTGTCCCAGCCGATCGGAGTCCGCAGGCGCGGCTTGTAGTCGCCACCGAGGCGTTCGTCCATCAGGGCGCTGGCGCGGGTCACGGTACCGTCGCCGGGCGCTTCGGACTTGATCTTCAACTCGCCGGTCTCGGGGTTCACGCTTAAGACGTCGGGCGTCTCATCGACATCGCCGGCGTAGAGCACCAGCCGCAGGTGCGCCGGCGGGTCAGCGGGCCGGTCCACCGCGCGGAAGAACTGGTCGGCTCTCGCCAGGCTCTTTTGCAGGTGCTCGTAGGCGATCGCTTCCCGCTCGGCGTCGTCTTTGGCGTCCGGCAGGAGCCACCGCCTTGTCCGCGCGTCGCCCGGGTCGGTCAGGCCCCAGCCGTATTGCTTCCAGACCTTCGCGTCCATGAAATCGATCGGCTCGCCGGTCGTTTCATCGACAACGCGGGCGTGGCGGACGCGCGGCAGCAACTGGTAGATGCTGGGCATCGAGCCGAGCACCGCCGGTCGGTAGGTCGGGGTGATCAGGCCGACGTAGTTGACGCCCTCGACCAGTTGTTTAAGCGACAGCACCGACCCGCCGCTCGGCGTGCCGATGAGTATCGCCGTTTCGACGTGCTGCGCGCCCGCCCAGGTCAGCTCGGGCAGCGAGCCGTCCTCGGGCAGCGGCTGCGCGCCGTAGCGCAGGTAGTAGCGCAGCACCAGCCCGCCCATCGAGTGGGCGACGACGTCGACCTTCGGCGGCTCGTCCAGATCAAACCCATCCTTCGCCGCGTCCTGCGCCGCGAGCACGTGGCCGTGCAGCACCGCGGCCTGCTCGGCGATGTCACGCCGCCAGTCGTAGGCGTATTGGAAGCAGGTGAAATGCGCCCCGCCGTAGTCCACCGCGCCGGCGAGCGCAAGGGTCTGGTCGCGGTACGCCCCGGCGGCGAGGGTCTTGATGATCTCATCGTACGCCTCGATCTCCAGCCCGCGGATAAACAGCGCGAGGTCCAGCTTGACCGTATCGAGCACGACCGTCGGCGAGACATTGTCCACCAGCGCGACCAGCGGCTTGCCCTCCTCCATCGGCAGCGCGACGAGCCGCGCGCCCTCGGCGGTGTCCGGGTCCGCGGCGCCGTAGGTAAACGCGCCCCAGACCGGCGTCTCGATCGCCGGGTCCTCGAGCTTGCTGCCGAGGATGCCGGGGATGACGATCACGGGGTTGCGCGCCGCGCCGATCTTTTGCGCCGGCTCGTTGTACAGCGCGCCCAGGTCGGGGCGCGGGTCTGAGGAGCAGGCCGACAGCATCAGCAGGGCAAGCAGCAACACGGGCGAGAAGCGGGCGATCGGCATGACAAGACCTCGCAGAGGGGATACAGGCCGTGGTCAGAATAGCACGCAGGTTCAACGGCACACCTCCCGGCCGTATTCCGTATGTCTCGGCTGCAGCCGGCGGTCATGCGGGGCCGGGCGGGCAGGGAATAATCCGGGTACGCCCGCCGTTGTACCAGCCCGATGCGAACCCCAGAGTCTATCCCGCACACTTCACGCCGTGACCGAGGCGAGCCGCTCCAGGCCGAACTCGATGGCACCGGCCTGTCGCTGTTCTAACGCGACGCGTCGTTCTGCTCGCACCGCACTCTGATCCAACCCAACAAGCAATCCACCGGGCCGTTGTCTCCCGGGCGCTGTTAAACCGCCCGCCATCGAGCCCGGAACTCGAAAGGATGTCCCTATGGACCCGCGCTTTGTTACGAAAACGATCCACGCCTACCTCGATTATCCCGTGGCGGTCACGCTCATGGCCGCGCCGTTCCTGCTCGGGCTCGGTGATTCCAGCCCGATCGCCCAGTGGTTGTCCGTCGCGGTCGGCGCCGCCGCGCTGCTGCTCACGCTGCTGACCGACCACCACCTGGGCGTCATCCGCGTCCTGCCTTATTCGCTGCACGTCGCGGTGGACGGCGTGGTTGGCGTGGTCTTCATCGCCGCGCCGCTGATCCTCGGTTTTACCGGGATCGACCTGTTCTACTACCTCGCCAACGGCCTGGCCGTGCTGGCCGTCGTCGGGCTCAACCAGCCCGAGTCAGCAGGCCGGGCACCGGCCCCGAGCCCCGCATAAAGTGGACCGCGCTACCCCGCGTTTCGCGGCGCGGGGTGGTTTTTGGGAGGGCGAAGCCCCCGCCATGAAACTCAAACAACTGCTCGAAGATGCACGCGCCTGCACGACCTGCGCCGCCGACCTGCCCCTCGGCCCGCGGCCGCTGTTGCAGGCCTCACCCTCGGCGAGGCTGGTCATCATCGGCCAGGCGCCCGGCCAACGCGCGCACGCCAGCGGCGCCCCCTGGGATGATGCCAGCGGCCGGCGCCTGCGCGAATGGCTGGGCGTGACCGACAAGCAGTTCTACGACGCCAAGCAAGTCGCGCTGATGCCGATGGGCTTCTGCTACCCCGGCACGGGCAAGTCCGGCGACCTGCCGCCCCGCCCCGAGTGCGCCGCGCAGTGGCACGGGCCGCTGCTTGAGAAGATGAAACACATCGAACTGACCGTGCTCATCGGCAAGTACGCGATCGATCACTATGCCCCCCGCCCCCGGAAGGATGAGGCCCCGAAGTACAAGACCCTCACCGACGCGGTGCGTGACTACGACCGCCTGCTACCGGAGCAGATCGCCCTGCCGCACCCATCGCCGCGCAACAACCGCTGGCTGACGAAGCACCCGTGGTTCGCGGACGAGGTGCTGCCGAGGCTGCGCGAGCGGGTTCATCGCGCCATGGTTCACTGATCCGCAGGGCCCCGATCGGGCAACAAAACGCCAAAACCAACCCTTTTAGGGGGTTGCTGCCCACTAGTCGGTAGATATTATTGGCTAATTAGTAGTCGCCACGCCTTTCGTATAACTTCCATGGCCCAACCAACCGGTGGAGATTCATTATGCGTATCAGCGTTGCCCGTACGTTACCTCTCGCATCTTTGTCCTGCTTACTCGGTGTCCCCATAGGAGCCGATGCCACAACGGCCTCGGAAATGAACGGTTATCAAATCGTGGCGGTTTCCGGCATGCAGGCCCCGGGCCTGGGCCCCGGGCTGACTGTTGAGAACATGGTCGAGCCGACCATCAACGCGTCAGGGGTCGTCGGCTTCCTCGGCGGCATCGATGGCATCGGCGTCACACGTGACAACAGCACCGTGGTCCTCAACGGCACGCCCGGCTCGCTGGGTCTGGTCGCACGCGAGGGCTCGCAGGCCCCCGGCGCGAACCCCGGCGCAGTCTGGCGGTTCTTCACGGGCCCGACGATCATCGATGGGCAGGGCAATGTCTCATTCGCATCCCGGATTATTGGCCCGGTGGGCTCAGTCGGTGACGAGGCCAAGTACCTAGGATCGCCGGGCAATCTTGTCGAGATCGTGCGTGAAGGAGACCGTCTGCCGGACCTCCGGGACGGCAGATCCATCGTCTCGGGCTTCAACCTCAGCGGCAACCTGGCGCTCAATGCCTCGAGCCAGTTCGTGTTCAACGGGACGATCGCCGGCCAAAACCAGGTGACGTCCGCGGTGTTTACCGGCACGACGGGCGACCTGCATGTCGTCGCGGAATCGGGCAGCCGTGCCCCGCTCGCCCCCGAACAGGGCACCGTGTTTGGCGGCTTCTCGACATTCATCAATTTCGACATCAACAAGTCGGGTCGGGTCGCGTTCTTGACCCGATTAGAAGGACCACGGATCAACAACGCCAACGACCGTGCGGTCTACCTCTACCAACCGATCGACGCGTCACTGACCGGGGTCGCGTTCGAGGGCGGGCAGGCACCGGGCGCGGCGGCGGGCGTTGTCTACAGCAACCTGGGCGGGCGTGTCTCGGTCAACACCGAGGATCAGGTGATTTTCAGTTCCGCGCTCGACGGGCCGGGCGTAGACGCGTCCAACAACATCGGTTGGTACCTGTACGACGCCAGCACCACCTCCCCGATCGCGCGGCTGGGGGACCAGGCACCCGGTGCCGCGCCGGGCGTGGTGTTTAGCGAGTTCACTTCCATCGCATCCCTCAGCGACCTGGGCCAAGCCGCGTTCCGTACTGAGTTGTCCGGCCCGGGCGTTGACGCGGGCAATGACAACGCGATCATCCTCGCCGATCCGGACATGATGGTCCAGATCATCCGCGAAGGCGATCAGGCCCCGGATGCAGGCCCGGGCGTGCTCATCTCGCGGCTGTCCGACCCGGTGATCAATAAAGCGGGGCAGGCCGCTTTCTTCTCGACGCTCACCGGCGCGGGGGTCGATGACTCCAATGACAGCGCCCTTTACGCGGTCGATAAGTCAGGCCGCCTCTCGCAGATCGTGCGCACCGGGCAGGCGATCGATATCAACGACGACCCGATGATCGAAGAGTTGAAGGTGATCTCGGATATCGATCAGTTGACCAGCCAGAGCCAGAACGAGACCGGGCAGATCGTCTTCGCGGTGTCCTTCACCGACCGGACGCGCGGGGTCTTGATCTCCGACCTGGCCACGGTGCCCGAGCCCGGCTCGTTGGCCCTGCTGCTCGCTGCGGGCGTCGGGGCGCTTGCAAGACGCCGACGTAGTTGAACCCGCCAGGCACGGGCAGCCGCCAGACATACGATTACACGCCGCCCTCGCGCCGGGTGTCTGTCCTTGCGCGGCTTTGAGTGCGCGCAACGGGTGCGGGAAAAGGACAATCACTGCGGTTGCGGCATGCCGACGCGTTGATCGGCGTTGGGGGCGGGAGCGGGGACGGCAAGTTGTGCGCGCGGAGCTACGAAGTGGGTATTAGATGAGAGGGTTCGGGGTTGAGGACGATATGCGGTTTGATCCAACGGCATTGCTGTCGCGGTTCGGCAGAGCTCATCACAAGCAACGCCGTGGGCTTGGTTGGGTGTGCGCGCACGGGGCGGCGTGGTCCTCGGGCCTCGACTGTTTTCTCTTGACGGCGTGCGAGCGGTGAGCCTTTACGCACGCCGGGGTGGTTTGGGTTGAGAATAAAAATCGATTGGAGGCAGCAAAAAACCCCGCTTTTCGACGGGGTTTATTGGTAGCGTGGTGGTCGATCGGGCTGGGGCGTTTAGGCCGGAGTGTTCAGCCGCTGCTCCAGCGCATCCAGCTGCTTGTTCAATTCCGGGGGCAGCTTGTCGCCGAACCGGGCGTAGTGCTCGCGGAACAGGGCGATCTTCTGCTTCCACTCGTCCAGGTCCACGCGCAGCAGCTCGGCCATGTCTTCATCGGGCACGTCCAGCCCGGCGCGGTCGATCGCGTCTTTGGTCGGCAGCAGACCGATCGGTGTCTCGACGGATTCGCCCTGATCGTCGCAGCGCTCGCAGACCCACTTGAGCACGCGGCTGTTCTCGCCGAAGCCCGGCCAGAGCCAGTGACCATCCTCCGCCCGGCGGAACCAGTTGACGTAGAAGATCTTGGGCATCTTCGCGCCGCCCTTGGCGCCCATGTCCAGCCAGTGCTGGAAGTAGTCGGCCATGTTGTAGCCGCAGAACGGGAGCATGGCCATGGGGTCGAAGCGCAGCTGGCCGACCTTGCCCGCGGCGGCGGCGGTTTTTTGTGACGCCATCGTCGAGCCGAGGAACGTGCCGTGCTCCCAGTCGAAGGACTCGAGCACCAGCGGCTGGCCGGTGGAACGGCGCCCGCCGAATAGGATCGCGTCGATCTTCACGCCGTGGGGGTCTTGCCAGTTGTCGGCGATGACCGGGCACTGGCTCGCGGGCGCGGTGAAGCGCGCGTTGGGGTGCGCCGCCTTGTTGTGCGAGTCGTAGTGGACCCACTCGTGCCCGTGCCAGTCGATCAACAGGTCCGGTGCCGGCCGGTCGATGTCTTCCCACCACACGTCGCCGTCCGGCGTCTTGCCGACGTTGGTGAAGATGCTGTTGGCCTTGAGCGCCTCCATCGCGTTGGGGTTGGTCTTGTAGTTGGTTCCGGGGGCGACGCCGAAGAAGCCGGCCTCGGGGTTGATCGCGTAGAGGTAGCCGTCGTCGTGGAACTTCATCCAGGCGATATCGTCGCCGACGCACTCGACCTTCCAGCCGGGGATCGTGGGCGTGAGCATGGCGAGGTTGGTCTTGCCGCAGGCGCTGGGGAAGGCCGCGGCGATGTGCTTGACCACGCCCTCGGGCGAGGTGAGCTTGAGGATGAGCATGTGCTCGGCCATCCAGCCCTGCTCGCGGGCCATGACGCTTGCGATGCGGAGCGCGAAGCATTTTTTGCCCAAGAGCGCGTTGCCGCCGTAGCCGGAGCCGAAAGACCAGATCTCCTTGGTCTCGGGGAAGTGGGTGATGTACTTGTTGTCTTTGTTGCAGGGCCATGCGACGTCTTGATCGCCCGGGCCAAGCGGCATGCCGACGGAGTGGACGCAGGGGACGTACGCGCCGTCCTCGCCGAGCACCTCGAGTACGGGCTTGCCCACGCGGGTCATGATGTGCATGTTGGCAACGACATAGGGCGAGTCGCTGATCTCGACGCCGATATGAGCGATCGGCGAGCCGACCGGGCCCATGCTGAAGGGGATGACGTACATCGTTCGCCCCCTCATACAATTGCGGAACAGCGGGCGCAGGATCTCGCGCATCTCTTCGGGGTTCTTCCAGTTGTTGGTCGGCCCGGCGTCCTCTTCTTTCGCGCTGCAGATGAACGTACGGTCCTCGACGCGTGCGACGTCGGCCGGGTCCGAGCGCACAAGGATCGAGTTGGGCTTTTTGTCTTCCGCGAGCCACTGCGCCGAGCCGGACTCGACCATCAGGTCGAGCATCCGCTGGTACTCGCCCTTCGAGCCGTCGCACCAGACGATCTGGTCGGGCGTGCAGAGCTCGGCGATCTCGGCGACCCAGTTCTTGAGCGCGGTGTGCTTGGTGATGCTGGTCATGGATTCGGTCCCTGGTGTCGTTTGAGCGATGGTCATCTTGAGGCTCCTTGGCTGGGCGGCGTACGGGCCGCGGCGCTGGAAACAGGTAAGAGTAGGCCGGCCCCAAGTATATCGGATAAAGAGGTCTTTTTATCGTGAGTATTCTGTTTTTTCTGAATAATCGGGCTTTATCCCGGTTCATCACGCGGAACAGCCTCAGGCAGGCCAGGCCCTTCGCCCGGTCCGGCCGGCGGTGGGTCTACCGACTCTCGGCCTTCACGATCACCCGCATCTCCGTCTTCGCGCGCTGGGGCCTGCTCAAGCACCGCCAGGGCGTGGCCGATGGAGGCGACCTCTCCATCTGCGTCGATCCAAACCAGCGTCGGCAGGGCATCGATACCCAGTTTATCCACGACACCACCCGGCTCGAGGCCGATGGGGATCGTCGGCCAGGGCGCAGTCTTGCTGCCCGCGACCGGCTCACCGACACGCAGGGACACTACTCGGAACCCGCCGAGCGCTCGGGCGGCGATCGCGTCGGTGATCTGGTCGATCATGTCCAGCGACGGCTGGACCGCGTCGGCGTAAAGGTGCAGCAGGACGGGCTGGCCGGCGTGGTCGGACAGACGCCAGACCTCGAGCCCGGTGGTCACGCCCTCGAACTGGACCGCCTTGCCGATGCGCGCCGCGCGGGCGGTGAGCCGCTCGACCTCGAGCAGCCGCGGGCTGTCTTCGGGCAGCTCTCCGATCGCTTCAACCTGCCGCATGGCTCCGCGCTGGTCGCCACGTTCATCAAGCAGGTGCGCAAGCGACAGGCGGGCATCGATGACGTACTCCCGGCCGGCTCGGCTGCCTCGGTGCTTATCGAGGTAGGCGGTCAACAGACGCCGCGCAAGCACCTGGCGCGGGCCGACCGAGTCGCCAAGATCAACCGCCTCGGCGAGGTCGGCGAGCAGCACCCAGTAATCTGCGGCGGGCTGGGCCGTCGGCACCTCCAGCGCCCGGATCTTCTCCGCGGCCGAGCGGAGCTGCTGCAGCCGGCGCTGCCGGGTCTGCTCGGGGCCGTCGGCGGCCAGCTGGGCCAACGACGCGTTCGCACGGGCCTGACAATCCAGCAGGACCGCGCGGGCCTGCTGCGACTGCACGCTGTTGGCCAGCACCGCGCAGCGCGTCGCGAGACCGGCGAGCCGATTCTCATCCGACCCGTCGGCCCCCGCCGCTGCCCGGCCGTCCGCATCCAATAACGCCGACAGCTCTTCACGCAGGCGGTAGGCGCTGGCCAGCTCGATCACCCCGGCCAGCGGGAGGTCCGCTTCTTCGGGTTCTTGTGTATCGGCCTGCCCGGCTTGATCGGTCTGCGGCGATTGCTCCGCCGGCGTTGCATCGCCCGGCGTTGTCTCATCAGGCGCGCTCTGCAACGGATGCGCCGACCACGCGGACCCGGCAAGCAGCACCGCCGACAAAGCGCACTTGATCCGACCGGCTGTTTGCCCATGTGTTTGATGCTTCACCACGAACCTCCCTGCGGGCTATCGCCACGCCGCTGCCAACCGGCCGGACATCGCCGCCGCCGCATCCGCGAGCAAGAGCGCCGGCAGCACCGCGCCGCCGGGCCCCTCAAGTGTCAGGTGCGTCGCGACATCGTGCAACTGCTGCTCGGCGAAGAGCGCCGTTTCGGGGTCGGACGCGAACGCGGCGAGCGCCCAGGGCTGATAAGTCGTGTAGTCCGGCTGGGTGTGGCCGAGGTGATACAGCGCCGCCGATCTGGCGCGGGCGGTCAATGCGGGATCACCCGTTAATCCCGCAAGCGCATCCAGCCCGTGCAGGCCCACCAACTCGCGGTACGTCCAGGCATCGATCAGGGCGTTGTGATTCAGCGGAAACAGCGGCTCGGCCCCCGCGGCTTCACCGAACTTGACCGGCAGCGTCTCCATGCCTGATTCATAAGCGACTAAGTCACGCCAGATCAACAGCCTCAACTCAAGGCCGCCTACAAATCTCTCGCAGCCAATGCAATCCGCGACCAATGCCGACAGGCGCTCACGCGTCGAGGTGCTGTCGATCAACCGCGCCGCGGTCCCCAGCAGGTGCAACGCCAGCCACAGATACACCGGCCGAGTGTGACCAAACCCATCCGTCACCTTGCCCGTCGCGTCCATCAGTGTCTGCGCCAGTTCCTCCGTTGCCACGGCCAAATCATCGGCCGAGCCCGCGTCGGCCTCCCCCAGCAACACGCGCGCCGCCGGCAGCGCCCGAGCCATCGACCAGCGGCGTTCGCCTTCGCGGGGACGGTGCGGCGCGGCGTCCGTGGCAATCGACAGCGCCTGCTGCGCGAGTTGCTGAGCGATCGTTGTGTACCCAGTTTGCTCGTGGACCCTGCCTGATTGCATCAAGGCATCGTAGTGCCCATATACACGGTTGGGTAGCGGCATTGACCCCGAAACCACTGCGATGCCTCGTGCTCCTGCTCACATACGGATGCCAGCTCAATCCAGCGGCCCGGCACAGCCCGCCGAAAACGTCAGCGACACCCGTTGATCATCGTGATAGATCTGGCGGGAGCTAAGCACCACGCCGGCGTCCGTGACCTCGAAGTCAAACGGCCGACCGTCGTAGGGGTCCGCGACCTGCCTGAACGCCTGCTCCCCGCCGAGGCGGTAGGCGATCATCGCGTCGAGCATGGCCCGGATGGACAGGGTACGCAGTTCCACGCGGCGAACCGCGCCGATATCGCCCACGACTCCTCGCACAAGAGGGTTTTCCGATTCGTTGATCTGCTTTTCGAGCTTAGCTGCTTGCGGCTCAAACTCGGCGGGTGGCAGTTTCGCCACTTCGATGATCCGGTTATAGGTCCGGTCCAACTCATCAAGCCAATCCGCGACGGTTTGGTCCGCACGGTCAGAGCCTTCCAGCGCCTCGATCTCACGGGGTACCCGGTCTTTACTCCACAGCCCGCTGTCACGAAACCCCTCAACCCCTTTGGTCTCATACTGGCGTCGAAGCCAGGCCACATACAAACGATCGTTGGCCAGGGCTTTCCAAATCGGCTGGCGCTCATTGAGACCGGCCAGGCCCTGCCGGAGCTGTTCCAGGTGCTCGCGGTCCAGCGCGTCCAGACGCTTACCAAGCGTCTCAACCCCGACCACCTCCATGGAGGCCTGCATCATATTTGAAACCACCGTGCCATCGGCCGCGGCATGCGGGGCCATGCGCATGATGGTCAAGCAGTCCTCGATCGCGCCGGCGGCATCGCCACGCGCCAGCCGGACCTGGGCGCTGACCGCCAGCACCCGTGTCAGCGTCCGCAGGTGGATCGGGTGCGGCAGCAGGGCCAGCGGCCCCAGGTCCAGATCAACGGCCCAGGAGCACTTCTCGCGCTTCGAACCTTCCCGGACGTAATACAAAATAGCACCCAGCCTATCGATCACGGGCCCGGCCTTGTCCAAATCAGCCTCGTTGTAAGTCTGAATAAGCTCGCTCGTTTCTGCATCGAAACCCCTCGCATGCCACAGCGTGCTGGCCGTGAGGTACCACACCGCCGCGTTGTCGCTGGGCGGCGGCGCCTCGGGCGTGAGGTCTTGAGCAAACGCAGGCGTCGCAAGCAGCAAGGCCAGCATGAACGATGCCGCCTGTTTCAAGATCGTCATGGCAGTTCCTCGTTTTGTATCCACCGCCGCGCATCGGCGACGGTGAGGATGGGGTCCGGTTCGGTTGGCTGGCTGGGCCGGTTCAAACCACTCGCCCGGTCCAGCAGGTCGTTAAAAGCCTGGGGCGAATCGCGCCAGGCACGGTCCAAAGCGAGCAGCGTCGGTGGGGCGGACGGCGGCGGATCAGGCCGCTCAACAAAAAGAGGATCGGCGTGCTCGTTCGGGTCAGAGGCGGGCACCTGGTGTTCAACGACGGGTTGATCCGGCGGGCCTTCCGCAACCGGCGCCTTGTGTGAGCGCTGGATCAATAAGGCAGCCAGCCCCGCAACGGCCAGCACCGCTGCCAAGGCCAGTGACCTGCGCACCAAGCGGTAGGTCGAAGGCTGACTTGCGTCTTCGGTGGAGCGTGCCAGCGATTCACGGACACGCCGCCGCACCGCCGGGTCCGGCTCGGCCGGCCGCATCGCGTGCAGGCGTTGTTCGATCTCATCAGAATCAAAGCCGGTCATCACAGCAGCTCCTCAGCGGGCAATGCGATTGCTTGTTGCAAGGCGTTGAGCGCCGATGCGTAGCGCGCCGCAACGGTGCTGCGCGGCAGATCGGTCGCGGTTGCGATCTGGGTAAATGTCAGTCCGCCCCAGACCCTCATGACGACCAGTTCGCGCTGGCCCGGCTCGAGCGTGTCAAGGGCCGAGCGCAGCTGCGCTTCCGCCTCATCCCGTGCCGCGTGCCGCCAGGGCGGGGGCTCGGCGGGCGGGCGTTCGCGGGCCAGTTTCAGCTCCCGCCGCGCCCGCCGGCTGTCCGATCGGGCGCGGTCGAGCGCGGCGTGGCGCACGGCTCGATAAAGGTAAGCCGCCGGGTCATCGACGCGCTCGCGCTGTTTCCAGAACCGGACAAAGCCGTCGTGCATGGCGTCCTCGGCCTTGGCGAGGGATCGGGTCAACTGCCGGGCGAACAGCAGGAGCGCCGGGCCGTGCCGGTCGTACCACGCCTGCCAGTCGGTGTCGGCCTGATCCATGGGCAAGTCTCACCGGTAAGACGCCGCGGGGGGCGGGGCGTCCAAAGGCGTTGAGCATTTTCCCGGTCGCAAGCGGGACGCTGCGCGTCACCCGCGACACGCTACCATGCCGCGGTGCCCGAATGGACCGATGTTGCCGACGCCGATGAGCTGCCCGAGGGCGGGCGGGTGTGCGTGACCGCCGCGGGCGGTTCGCTGGTCGTTTTGCGTGTCAAAGACGATGTCTACGCCATCGCGAACACCTGCCCGCACGCGGGCCGGCCGCTCGAAGAGGGCGAGGTCCGCGGGCTGACGATCACCTGCCCGTACCACGGCTACGCGTACAACCTCAGGAACGGGCGGAACCTGGACTACCCGGATGTCGAGCCGCCGGTGAAAACGTACGCGGCGCGGATCGAGGGCGGGAGGGTGCAGGTATCAATCGACGCAGCAACCGCGTAAGTTGATTTGACACGACCTACTCGTCGATGCGTTTCAGTTTTATGGTCATGACCGGGCTGTCTTCTGCGTCGTCCTCTAGCGGCGCACTTAGGATCAGCTCATTCCCATTGCGCGTCCAATTGATTTCAAAGGCATCGGCTTTCTCTTCCTCATCGAGTTCCCCATCCTCGTTCTTGTCCCCGTACATTACAAACTTGCCATCTTCTTTCATTTCGTACCAACCCCGATCGTCTAGCTGTTCACCGTCCCACGCCTCCATCTTGCCGTCCCCGGTCAGAACGAGACGGCGCTTGCCTTCATCATCGTCTTCGACAGGCTCACCATCGATCTCCATGCTGACCAGCAGCCAGTTGCCGACAACGCCTTCGTCTTCCGCGGCGGCAGGCAGAGCGATCCAGGAAACCACCAAACACAACAAGCAAGCAAAAATACGCATCACCGGTCCTTTCTAGGTGGAACTGTGGGCATACCGGATAACGCGACAATACCATACCCGCATGACCAACAACACCCAATCGATACTCGACCACCTCGCCGCCGACCACGACGCGGCAACCCAGCGCCTCCGCGACCTGCTCACGATCCCCAGCGTCAGCACCGACCCGGCGTACGCGGGCGATGTGAAGCGTGCCGCGGATTGGATCGAGCATGACCTTAAACAGCTCGGTTTTGAAACCCGACAGATCGCCGAAGGCGGGCACCCGGCGGTCATCGCGCGCTCGACCGACGCGATGGTGGGGGACGCGTCGGCCCCGCGCGTCTTGTTTTACGGGCACTACGACGTCCAGCCGCCGGACCCGCTCGAGCTGTGGACGACCCCGCCGTTCGAGCCGGCGGTGCGCGACGGCAAGGTCTATGCCCGCGGCGCGTGCGACGACAAAGGCCAGGTCATGACCTTCATCGAAGCCGTGCGCGCCTACCTCGCCAACGGGCACAGGCTGCCGTGCCATGTGACGCTCCTGGTCGAGGGCGAAGAAGAGTGCGGCAGCGTGACCCTGCCCGAGGTGCTCGACCAACACGCCGACCTGCTCGAGGCCGACCTGTGCGTGATCAGCGATACATCCATGTGGGAAGGCAAAGAAGGCGCGACGCCCGCGATCACGTACGCACTCCGTGGCCTGGTCTACTTCGACCTCAAGCTCCACGGCCCGTCGCGCGACCTGCACTCGGGCGTCTACGGCGGGACGCTGGCCAACCCCGCCAACCTCATCGCACGGGTCATGGGCAAGCTGCTGGACGACGACAACCGCGTCACCATCCCCGGCTTCTACGACGAGGTAGCGGCATTAAATGATGAAGAGCGCGCCGACTGGCAGGCGCTCGGCTTCGACGAGGCGCAGTACCTCGGCGACGTCGGCGCACAGCCCTTCGGGGAGGCGGGGTACAGCACGCTCGAACGCCGGTGGGCACGGCCGAGTTGCGACGTCAACGGGCTCTACGGCGGGTACATGGGCGAGGGCGCCAAGACCGTTATCCCCAGCTTCGCCGGCGCGAAGGTCAGCTTCCGCATCCCCGCCAACATGGACCCCCGGAAGCTGGCCGCAGCGTTTGAGCAATGGATCCGGAAGCACGACGTCGGCGGCTGCCGCTGGGAGATCACACAGCACGGCGAGGCCTTCCCCGTCGCGACACCGACCGACAGCCCCTGGGTCGCCGCGGCGAGCCGTGCGATCGAGTCGGTCGTCGGCCGGGCGCCGGCGCTGATGCGCGAGGGCGCGACGATCCCCGTCGTCGCCGACTTCAAGACGAAGCTCGGCCTGGACACGCTGCTGATCGGCTTCGGTTTGAACAGCGACAACATCCACAGCCCGGACGAGCACTTCGCGCTGGACCGCTTCCTGCTGGGCTGCCAGTGCCACGCGGCGCTGCTGGACTCGCTGGCCTCGGCAAACTGAGCGATTATTCGCGGTCCTGCGACCCGCCGGCCCGTACAATATGCAACCCCGGGCCCGTCCTTGCGGTAGGCCCTCTCACGCCTTGATCCAGACACAAGAACCCGTCCAACGGAAGGAAAACCCATGCGACTGCCCGCCACCGCCGCCCTCGCCGCCCTGCTCATCGCCGGCTCCGCCCTCGCCGAGAAGGTCGACCTGCGTGGCCCCGCACCCCAGGCCGGCCAGACCCTCCAGACGACCACCGACACCGAGAGCGAGCAGGGCAATCTGTCCATGACCGTCCAGGGCCAGGTCGTCGATGGCCAGATGTCCACCAAGTCGCACCAGGAGATCGTCACCAAGATCCTCGAGGTCACCGACGGCGAGGTCACCAAGGTCGAGACCACCTTCGTCAAGTCCAAGTCGGTGAACACGATGAACGTGTTCGGCCAGGAGCAGGAGCAGGAAGACACCAACCTCGAAGGCCTGGTCATGACGCAGACCAAGACCGAGGACGGCTGGCAGACCGAGGCCAAGGGCGGCCAGCTCCCGCAGGAGGCGAAGGACATGATGAAGAAGGCCGGCTACGCGGACCAGCGCCATGCCTTCCCCGCCGAGCCGGTCGAGGTCGGTCACAAGTGGGAGCTGGAGGGCGAGCAGATCGGCGCGTTCATGGGCCAGGGCTCGATGCCCGGCGCGAAGTTTGACGGCGAGATGGAGTTCGAACTCATCGAGGTGAAAGAGGTCAACGGCAAGAAGGTCGCCGTGATCGAGTACGAACTCGACGGCAAGATCATCATCGAGATGCTGCCGCAGGGCATGCAGATGGACCTGGACATCAACATGAAGGGCGAGGGCCTGATCGAACGCGACCTGTCGGCGTACACAAACAACAACGTCTTCGAGGGCGACATGGACTTCAGCATGGCCATGAACGCCAACGGCCAGCCGATCATGAACATGACCGCGAAGATGCCGGTCAAGACCTCGGCGACGCAGGAAGCGCAGTAGGCTGCACCGATCGACCAATACAAACCTGGCGACAGCCCTGTACAAACGTGCAGGGCTGTTTTATTCACCGCCCCGCCTTCGCCGCCTTCTTCGAGTACTTCCTGCGCAGCTTCATGAACTGCTTGTCCTGCCCGAGCTCGGGCGCGATTTGAACCGCGCGGTCGATAACGTCGGTCAGCTCCTGGAACCGGCCGAGCGCTTCGAGCGGGCCCGCCTTGGCGAGCAGGATCTGAACATTGTCGGGCTCGAGCTCGCCGGCACGCTCGAGTAGTTGCAGCGCCGGCTCGGGCTGGCCGGCGCGCGTCTGGATGGCGGACATCAGCAGATAAGGCAGCGGCTGGTCGGGCGCCGCGTCGCCGGCGGCCTGGTACTGGGCGTAGGCGTCCTGGTCGTTGCCGCGGATCTCGGCGTAGGCGCCGCCGGCGATGCCGTGCTCGTACCGCGAGGGCTCGCTGTCTAAGAGCCCGATCAAGCCGGGGACCTCGCCGCGGTACCCGGCGGTGTACATCAGGTCCACCGCCTCGAGCAAAAACGGGCCGTTGTGCACCTCGACGCCCTGGTCGTCATCAAACACCCGGCTGCCCTCGCCCGCGGCGACGACGCACATCTCCATCAGCGTCTCGATCCGCTGGTAGAGCTGGCCGACCATCGCCTGGGGGACGTGGCTGCCCATGTTGCAACTCGCGCACTCCTTCATCACGCGGACGGGCTTGCCCTCGGGGAAGATCGGGATCCAGTAGACATGGGCCCACTTTCGACCGTCGTAGCTCTTGTGCCTGCCATACACCCCGCAGTGCGGGCACTCGCCGTGGCCATGCACGACGTTCTTCGTGCCGTACATCTTGCTGCCGAAGATGATCATGATTGGTTCCCGGTCAAGATGCATGCCGAGCTTGAACCCGGCAGGAGGATTGCCTGAAAGCAGACGCCGGGCTGAAGCCCGGCCGACCCGCTCGATGCGTTATACAGCGCATCACGTTTCGCGGGTGACGCGCAGCGTCCCGTGCGAACCCGGATAGATTCTTCGCCCGGGACGCTGCG
>JANQKT010000236.1 GCA_028280965.1 Phycisphaeraceae bacterium | reverse complement strand
AGACGCCAGTCGCCCAGTGCCTCGGTCGCCCGGCTGATCGCCTGGATCTCGGCGTGACCGAGCGGGTCGCGGGCGGCCTCGCGCGTGTTCAGCCCGATGCCGATGCGTTCGTTGCCGCGGTAGAGCACGGCGCCCACGGGCACCTCGTCGGCCTGGCCGGCCTGCCGCGCCAGCTCCAAGGCTTCTATCATGCGTTCGATGTCTTTGTCGCTATCTTCGCGCAATTTGCGCGCCGGACGGTGCAGGTAGGCGCGCTTGGCGCGGCGGGTGAGGGGGCGTTTACGTCGCATCGTCGGCCTCGCGGCGCCGGCGCGTCGTCAGCTTCACCAGCACCAGCCCGAACAGGTACAGGATGTACATCGGGATGGCCATGGCGAACTGGCTGATGATGTCGGCGGGGGTAAGGATCATCGAGGCCACGAAGACGACCAGCAGCATGTACTTCCAGCCCGCGATCATCGTCTCAAGGCGCATGATGCCCGTGAAGCCGAGCAGGAGCATGACCATGGGCAGCTGAAATGCCAGGCTGAACGCCAGCGCCATCCACATCACGAAGCTGATGTACTCGGTGATGTGGTAACCGCTGGACGAGAGGATCGGTGGGGTGAATTGCTCGACGAGGTATTGGCCCTTGTAAAACGTCTTGCGGGCGTTTTCGGTGGAGTTGATCCACGTCTGGCCGTCGACCGGGTTGGGCGGGTCGTGTGTGTAGATGTCCTGGAGCGTGACGGCGAGGGGGGGGGCAACGCTGGTGTCGGTGTCTTCGGATTGGGTGATGCTGCTGATGCGCTGCTGGACGACGCTGGGCGAGAGGTCGGGCAGGCCGAAACTGCTGGCGAAGGTGACAAAGAACCACAGCGTGATCGGGAGCATGATGAAGTACATGAAGGCGATACCGGCGACCGAGAGCGCCGCGCTGCCGGGCAGGAGCATGACGACGAACCGGCGCTCGTGGCGGTACAGGCCCGGCGCGATGAACAGCCACACCTGGTAGAGCAGCCACGGCAGTCCGATGATCACCGCGCCGATCAGCGAGACCTTGATGTAGACGCCGAACGCGCTGGTGACGGAGGGCATCTCCAGCGACGGCTGCATGCCCTGGGCGTGGAGCTGGTAGAGCAGGGGCTGGCAGATGACGGCCACGAGGGGCTTGCCGACGAAGAGCATGAAGATCAGGGCCACGCCCACGCCGATCAGGCCGAAGATGATTCGGCGGCGCAGGTCCTCGAGGTGGTCGCCGAGGGACATGATCGTGGGTTCGGAGGCGTCGCGGGGCATGAGGGTATCAAAGCAGGCGAGCGGTGCGACCGCAAGTCGTTGCGCCAAAACCGACGCTTGATTTGTTGCGCGGCGGGCCGATACGATACGGCTTGATTGACCTGCCGTCCGGAGCCCACCGGTGAATCTCGTCGCCGAGTCCGATCACTGGAAATCGCATCACCGCTTGCGACACCGCGTTTCAACCCGCGCGTTCAACTGGCTGTCGCGCAGGCGGGTGATCCGACACCGCCCCGGTGAGCAGTTCCGCATCAAACGCCACGCCGTGGCGATCGCCGACCTCCCCGCCGCGTTCGATGGGATGACCATCGCCCACCTGTCCGATCTGCACGTGGGCAACATCCTTCGGCCCGACCACCTGCCGGCCATCGTCGACGCGGTCAACGAAGTCGGCGCTGACCTCATCGCCAACACCGGCGACATCCTGGACCACTCCAACCGCTACCTGCCCCCGGCGGTCGAGGCGCTGTCGCAACTCGAAGCGCCGCTGGGCGTGTACCACGTGCTAGGCAATCACGACTACCGCGACGACGCGCGGGTCGTGCGTGACGCGTTCGGCGAAGCCGGGTTGAACCTGCTGGTCAACACGCACGCGCCCCTGCGACACAACGGCGGCGCGCTGGCCGTGGCGGGGATCGACTGGGCCGGTCACCCGGTCAACATCCGTCGCCTCGTGCGGCACACCTGCGAACCGATCGAGCCGGTGGACCTGCGCATCCTGCTGGCTCACCACCCGCACGCGCTGGACACGGCCGTGAGCTACGACGTCGACCTGGTGCTGGCTGGCCACACGCACGGCGGGCAGGTCGTGATCCGCAAGAACCGTGGGGGGCGCGAGTCGCTGGGGCTGGGCAACATGCGGTGGCGTTACCCGCAGGGGCACTACGTGCGACGCCGCACGCATCTGCACGTGACCAACGGCGTCGGCGGCAGCTTCCCGCTGCGCTTCCGCTGCCCGGCGGAGATCAGCGTGCTGGAGTTGCGGGCACGGTGAAAGACACCGAATGGGTCGAACCCGCTCGGCGTGCGACGCGTATGATGGGGTAGAGCGAGACATTGCCGGGCAGGCTAACGCAACGTCATTTTTCTTCTTTCATTCCCGCCTGCCGGTTGTGGCCGCTCTCGGGCCTGGTGACCGGGTCGCCCGCGTGGGATCGATACCGAAACCGCCCGTCGGTCCACCTGTTTGTGACAACCCGATCCCATGAATCCGCCTGGTCGGGCACGCGCGATCGCTGCGCGTGCGGACGACAACCCTCAGATGAGAGGCGGTAAATCATGAAACGCAACAGAGCGTTCACGCTGGTAGAACTGCTGGTGGTGGTGGGCATCATTGCGCTGCTGCTGGGCATCCTGCTGCCGGCATTAGGCGAGGCCCGGGAGATCGCAAGCCGGGTCCACTGTGCTTCGAATCTACGCGGGCTTCACGGGGGGATGTTTATCTACGCGCAGGATCAGAACGGCCGATACCCGGTCGCGGGCAAGGCCACGGCAGCCGGCACGGCGGTGGGGTTTTCGTTTGACGATCGAAGCCGAGACGACGTGACGGCGGACGAATTGAAGGACAACGTGACGGCGTCGCTGTGGGTCCTGGTGCGCGAGGGTCGCGTCAACGCGAAGAGCTTCGTGTGCAGGTCGAGTGACGATGTGCACGATAAGCTGTTGGATAGCGGCGGGAACTCCGTTCCTTTGAAGCACACCTGGGACTTTGCCGACCGGCGGAACCTGTCTTACTCGCCGGTCAACATGTATCACGCGTCGCAGCGCACACGCTGGTCGCACCGGTTGAGCTCGAGCGACGTGGTGATGGGCGACAACAACAACGCGACAGGCACCGGCGTCTTGCACACCCGTGAGCGTAACGACGGCGCGACCAACGACGAGATCGAGACGCTGGAGAACAGCCGCAACCACGGCGGCGCCGGTCAGGTGTTTGTGTATGGCGACGGCCACGCCGCGTTCTCGCAGGACCCGTTTGTGGGGCGCAGCGGCGACAACGTGTACGCCAACGACACGGCGGGGCCGGGGCAACCCGAGCAGGCGTCGATGCCGAGCCTGTCTCATCACGCGGTCAACGGCAACCCGGGCCGTAACGTCATGCTGCTGCCGCTGAGCGGCGCGACGGGCGGCAACACCACGCTGGCCCCTAACGATTGATGGCGGTGTGCTGTGTGATTCAAAACGCCCCCGGGCTCGCGCTCGGGGGCGTTGTTTTTGAGTCGGGGTGGAGTGGGTTAGAACTCAAGCAGGCGGATGACTTCGTCCAGGTCCTTGTCGCCGCGACCGGAGAGGTTGATGAGGATCGTCTGGTCGGTACTTAGTCGTCGTCGGGCATGAAAAAGAAGAAGATGACGCCGGCCCCGGCGATCAGCGCGATGCCGCCGCCAATGAACAGGAAGATCTTGCCGGCCCCCGCGGGCTTGCGATCGACCGCCAGGATGTAGCACTTATCCACCTGAATGCTGGGGATGCCATCACGCAGCAGCGCCCGGTCTTCCTCGCCGATCGAATCGATCTCGTTGATGATTAGCCCCGTGATGCTCGCTCGCTCGGTGCGATTGAGCAGGTCGTCGTCGTTCTTGACGTCCTTGAGCTTGAGGATGACGCGGATCGCGCTGTTGTTCATCGTGGGTTCGACCTTGGCCGGCAGATAGACCATGCTCCACGGGCCGGAGTCGCTATTGCCTCTATAGACCATGTATTCCGCGGTGACGTACTCCGTCATCGTCACGTACATGTTCTCGCCGGGTCCGTTTTCGGTCAGCGCCTGGCAGGTGATTTCCTGCGGCTCCGAGTCGGCCATCGCCGAGAGCTTGAATTCCTTGTACCCCATGAACATCAGAACGCCGCCGCCGATGACCATGCCGAGAAGAAGTCGCCACATGTTGTTGTCCCCAATTTAGGTGAATCGGAATCGGATGTGTCGCTACAGCCTACCGGATGGGGCGGTGAAGTAACAATCGGATCGGCGGCACACTTCGGCCACAGTGCGCACGGATCGTGGCAAATATACGTCTGTTATGGGGATATGGGTTGTTTGGGTGTCTGCTTAGAGCTCGAGCAGGCGGATGACTTCGTCCAGGTCCTTGTCGCCGCGACCGGAGAGGTTGATCAGCACGGTCTGGTCGGACGTCATCGACCGGGCGGTCTGGAACGCGGCGGCCAGCGCGTGGCTGGACTCGAGCGCGGGGATGATGCCCTCGCTCTTGCAGAGCAATTGGAACGCTTCGAGCGCCTGCTCGTCGGTGACCTGTGTGTATTGGACGCGGCCGGTGTCGTGCCAGTAGGCGTGTTCGGGACCGACGCCGGGGTAGTCCAGGCCGGCGGAGACCGAGTGGACGTCGCCGGTTTGGCCGTTTTCGTCCTGCATGACGTAGCTGCGTGAGCCGTGGAGCACGCCGGGTCGGCCGAAGTTCAGTGGCGCCGCGTGTTGGCCGGGTTCGGACGAGCGTCCGCCGGCCTCGACGCCGAGCATTTGCACGCCCTTGTCTTCGATGAACGGGTAGAACATGCCCGCGGCGTTGGACCCGCCGCCGACACACGCGACGATCAGCGTCGGCAGGTTGCCGGTCTGCTCGGTGAACTGGGCGCGGGCCTCGGTGCCGATGACGGACTGGAAGTCGCGCACGATCATGGGGAACGGGTGGGGCCCGACGACCGAGCCGATGATGTAATGGGTGTCCTCGACACTGCCCATCCAGTCGCGCATCGCCTCGTTGGTGGCGTCCTTGAGGGTCTTGCTGCCGGACTCGACGCCGATGCACTGTGCGCCGAGCAGTTGCATGCGGATGACGTTGGGGTGCTGGCGACGCATGTCTTCGGTGCCCATGTAGACGTCGCATTCCAGGCCGAGCAGGGCCGCGGCGGTGGCGGTGCCCACGCCGTGCTGGCCGGCGCCGGTCTCGGCGATGACACGCCGCTTGCCCATGCGCTGGGTGAGCAGGCCCTGGCCGAGCGTGTTGTTGATCTTGTGGGCCCCGGAGTGGGCCAGGTCCTCGCGTTTGAGCCAGATCTGTGCGCCGCCGACGGCCTCGCTGAGACGGGCGGCGTGCTGGACGGGGGTGGGGCGGCCGACGTAGTGCTTGAACAGCTTGTCGAGCTGGGCCTGGAAGGTCGGGTCGGCTTTGGCCTTGGTGTACTCGGCTTCGAGTTCGTGCAGGGCGGCGATGAGCGTCTCGGGCACGTAGACGCCGCCGTATTCGCCGAAGTAGCCGCGGGTGTCGGGCTGGGATGTCGGGGAGGGCTGGTTCATGGTGGACAGTGTAGGCGGGCGTTTGCGCAGAAAAAAGCCCCCGAACGGTCGGGGGCTCGTGGGTCAATCGGGGGATACGGTTACGACGGGCGCGTCATGCTGTCGGGGTCGAGCAGCTCGGCCAGCTTGTCGGCCGGGACGAGGTCCTGCTCGGTGGCCAGCTCGCGGATCGTCTTGCCCTGTTCGAAGGCGTCCTTGGCCAGCTTCGCGGCGTTGTCGTAGCCGATCACCGGCGCCAGTGAGGTGCACATCATCAGCGACTGATCGATCAGCTCGCCGCAGCGCTGCTCGTTGACGACCAGGTCCACCAGCAGCTTGTCGACGAAGACGTTGGACACGTTGGCCAGCAGCTCGATGCTCTGCATGAACGCGTCGATCATGACGGGCATGGCGACGTTGAGTTCGAACACGGAGCCGACGCCGCCCAGGCCGGACGTGGTGACGACCGCGTCGTTGCCGATCACGCGGCAGGCGACCTGGATCACCGACTCACAGATGACGGGGTTGACCTTGCCGGGCATGATGGATGAGCCGGGCTGGATGGCGGGCAGGGAGAGCTCGAAGAGGCTGCAACGGGGACCGGAGCCGAGGTGACGGATGTCGTTGGCGATCTTGGTCAGCGCCACGGCGATGGCCTTGAGCTCGCCGTGCGCCTCGACGAACGAGTCCTTGGCGGCCTGGGCCTCGGGGTGGTTGCCCGCCTCCTTGAACGCGACGCCGAGCTTGCTCGACAGCGCATCGCAGACGCGCTGGGCGAACTCGGGGTGGGTGTTGATGCCGGTGCCGACGGCGGTGCCGCCGATGGGCATGTTCTCCAGCAGCCGCGCCAACGCGCGACCGGCACGCGTCGCCGAGTAGCGGGCCTGCGCCGCGTAGCCGCCGAACACCTGGCCGACGCGGATCGGCGTGGCGTCCATCAGGTGCGTGCGGCCGATCTTGACGATCGCGTCCCACTTGGCGGCCTTGGCGTCCAGCTCGTCGGCCAGACGGGTCAGCGCGGGGATCAGCGTGTTTTTCACCTGCAGCGCACCGGCGATGTGCATCGCGGTGGGGAAGGTGTCGTTGGAGGACTGTCCGGTGTTAACGTGGTCGTTGGGGTGCACGCCGCCTTCGGCCTTGACCTTCGCGCCCAGTCCGAGCTTCTGGTTGGCGAGGTTGGCGATCACCTCGTTGGCGTTCATGTTGGTGCTGGTGCCCGAGCCGGTCTGGTAGATGTCCACGGGGAAGTGGTCGTCGTGCTGTCCCGCGGCGACCTCATCGGCGGCGGCGATGATCGCCTCGGCGAGCTTGGCGTCGAGTCGGCCCAGGTCGCGGTTGGCGGTGGCGCAGGCGGCCTTGGGGGGGCCGCGGGACAGCACGACGACCACTTCCCCGTGGACATCTACCAGA
>JANQKT010000186.1 GCA_028280965.1 Phycisphaeraceae bacterium | reverse complement strand
GGGCGCGGTGCACGGCAAGGGTCGCAAGCGTCAGCCAGAGGTTGAGCGCGAGGTAGAGCGTGATCGTGCCGACACGGCCGGCCTGGAGCAGGAAGCGCGCACGCTCCTGCTCGAGCAGCTCTTGTGAAGTGGGGCCGTCGTAGTAATAGTAGGTGCTGTAGTACCGGCTCTCCCAATCATCGATCAGCACCATCGCGCCGATGAGCATGAGCAGCAGCAACGCGTGCCAGGGCGTGAGCTGGTACCAGCGCGACAGCGTGCGGTTGTAGCCGTCGCCCCAGCCCTCACACCCGCCGCCCAGGCAGGTGGTGAGCAGCGCCGCGAGCAGGTAGGACGCCTGAATCAACACAAACAGCCCCGCGGTGCCGAGCAGGAAGAGCAGCGGCTCATCGGACGCGGCAAGCAGCAGGTCCCCGATCTCGACCCCCTCGATCACCGTCAGGCCGATCAGGAAGATCGCCAGCCCCAGCAGGTGCAGCAGGAACGACCGGCCGACACCAACCGCCCGCCAAGGCCCGCGCGCGGCGTGCATCGGCGTAAGAAAGGCGAGCAGCACCCCGTGTTGTCCGGCGGGCTGGGCCATGGTCTATCAGCATACCGCAGCCGCCGGGCAACGCCCGGGGGTCGAATCAGAGGGTACCGCGTGCCTCACCCCAGCACCGGTGCCATCGGCCGACGCGTGTTGATCCGCATCTCGAGGCGGTCGATGAGCGGCCGGATGTGCTCTTGGAAAAAATCATCCCGGGCGTCCATCAGAACCAGATCCATCGCCTGGTCGATCAGTATGCGGGCTTCTTCGAACTCGCCCGCGTCGATGTGCCTGCTCGCCCGGGCCAGGCGGACAACCCCGTCCAGGATCTCCCCGTCCGCGACTTGACCGGCGAACCGGACCGGGCGCTCGTCCAGCTTCTTCAGCAGCCCATACGCGAGTGTCAGGTCCTTGGCGCCTATGGCGGAGGTGAGCCACGCCAGTGCCAGTTTGCGCCGGTTGTCGGCATCCAGGGCGTCGGCTTCGTCCCGGCGTTCGAGCGCCGCCCACCAGGCGCGGACGACCTGCGCGCGGGCCGCCTGTTCGTGGGGGATCTCGCTGACGGTATCGAACAGGATCTGGTAAACGCCGGGCACGTCCGGCATCGTCTTGCCGAGCTGGACTTCATAAGCGAGCTTAAGGGCCATGGCCATCACGGCGCCTTCGCCGTCGGCCCGGTGCTTGAAGTAGTCCTTGATCAACGCGTCATAACTTGCTTGCGCGGTGTCGTGCGGCTGATACAAGTCCAGCCGGGCGGTGATGTCGTAGCCGAACTTCTTCTGGATTACGGATTCGAGCTTTGCGGTGGAGTCGATCTGCTCCTGCTCGACCATGCGGACCAGCTCGGGCAGCCGTTCGATCGTGATGTGCTCGATCAAGAGCGCGATTTCTTTGGTGCACGCGGCCCGACGATAGTCCTGGAGTCCTTTGTCGATCTCGCTGGTCTTGAAGACGATCGTGTTGCCGGATATGTAGCGCAGATAGGAAGCGATGCTGCTGATCTGATCCTCGGGCTCTGGGTCGGGCAGGGCATCGCGTTCGGTGCCGAGCAGGATGGCACGCAGGACACGGGCCGCTCGCTGGGCATCGAGGCGCTGAAGGATCAGCTCCCCGAGCTTGAACTCCAGGCCCAGCAGGAACCACGTTGTGTGAGGGTCATCACGCAGCTGCATGCGCTCATGGAAAAGCGGCCCACCAAAGTTCATCGCGGCGTCAACGAGGCCCGTTTCCGAGACCGGGTACGCCGGGTTCTTGGGCGGCAGATTATCGAGTGGGTCCAACGCGAACCCGAAACCTTCATCTTTCGGATATAGGTAGGCGGCCCGGAGGGTCTGCGTGAGCCAGTCACGCGTGAAAGGCTCGTCTTCGCCCTTCGTGCCGTGGCCTTTGAGCAAGAACATGTTCGGCAGCAGGGTGTCGCGCTCGGAGAAGGTGACCCCGATCCTGACATTGGCCCGGTCGGTCGCGGGGTTGTATGTCGTAAAGGGCAGCGTCCCGCCCCCCCGCAGGTAGTCCTTACTCGTCTCCTTGGTCAGCATAAACACCGTGACCCGGTCCGGCAGCAGGTATGCCGGGCTCTCGCTATCAACCAGCCTCTCTACGCACCGTTCCAAGGCCGCTTGGTAGGTCTCGCCTTGTTTGTCGTAGCCCAGCAGATCAAACCCGGCGTCCGTGATCTGTATTGCGACACGATGAATCGCGACGTGGTCGATCACACGGGCGCGCTTGGCTTCTTCGATCTCCGTTTCGATCGCCTCGACGACCCACTCGCGGTGCTCGAGCAGCTCCTTGTCCAGCAGCACGACCCCGCCGTCGAACGGGATCGACTCGGCGGCGAGGACCGGGCCGTTGGCCTGTGCGCGGGCCGGTGGCGTGCAACACAGCAGCAGCAAGGCCGCCAGCAAGACGCGGCAAGGTGCAATAGGTCGGCGGGCTGCGATGGGCATGAATCGGTCCCGGAGTCGGCAGGGCCATGGCAAGTCACTATGATGTGCCGTTTCATTATACCCCCGTCGTGCCTGCCCCCAAGCGATCCAAACCGCCATGACCGACCGTACCGCCATCGCCAAAGCCGCCGCCGCCGGGCTGCGGGACTTCTCTGTTCGTGTGGGTCAGACGCCCGTCATCATCGGGTTTGATGGCTTCGTGGACTCGATCATCGACGTCGTTGACAAACGCATCGACACCGAGACCTACGAGCCGGTGCACACGATCGCGGACTTCGGCGGGCGCATCAGCGCCGCCGCCGGGCGCTCGAGCAACATCGAGCTGGTCACCAAGATCGAGAAGCTCGGGGGCAACGGCCCGATCATGGCCAACGCCATGGCCCGCGCCGGCTTCGACGTGACCTACATCGGCCCGCTTGGCGAGGGCGTGATCCACCCGGTCTTCAACGGCTTCGCGAAGATCGCGAAGGTCCACTCGATCGCCGACCCGGCGCACACCGATGCGCTGGAGTTCGATGACGGCAAGCTGATGCTCGGCAAGCACGCATCGCTCCGCCACGTCAACCAGGACACGATCGACAGCCACCTCGGCCGGGCGAAGTACGTCGAGCTGATCCGCCGGACCAGGTTCCTGGGCATGGTCAACTGGACGATGCTGACCCAACTCAACACGATCTGGGAGGCGCTGATCGACGATGTCCTGCCGCAGATGGACAACGACCGGTACGTCTTCATCGACCTGGCCGACCCGGGCAAGCGGACACACAACGACCTGGCCGAGGCGATGGAGTTGACCAAGAAGCTGAACACCGAGTCGAAGGCCGTCGTCGGCTTCAATCTTTCGGAGGCGGCGCAGGTGGCAGGCGTGCTCGGCGTCCCGGTCCCGGAGGGCGACGCGGCGCAGAAGGCCGCCATCGAGCAGATCGCCGTTGACCTGCGCAACGCCTTGGAAGTCCACTGCGTCTGCGTCCACCCGCGCGAGGGCGCGGCGGCGGCGATCGAACTAGAAGATGGCGTTATTGAAACGGCCTTATTCAAAGGCCCATTCGTCGCCAAGCCCAAGCTGTCGACCGGCGCGGGCGACAACTTCAACGCCGGCTTCTGCCTGGGCCTGCTCGCCGGCCTGCCCATCGACCAGTGCCTGTGCACCGGCACCGCGACGAGCGGGTTTTATGTCCGCAACGCCCACTCGCCCACGCTGGACGAGCTGGCGGGGTTCTGTGACGCGTTGCCCGAGCCTGAATAAGTCTTGTTTCGCGGGCGACGCGGAGCGTCCCGTGCAAGTGATTTGACACGATTCACACGGGACGCTCCGCGTCGCCCGCGAAACAGGTCAATCATAAACCTACAATCCACATGTCTACCGACAGGATGTGAAACTCCGGCCGATCAAGGATGATCCCTTCGATGACCTCGGCACCGACCAACCCGCGCCAGGACCGCCAGCCACGCAAGATCGACGTCGGCCAGCTCTTCGACAAGCTGCCGCCCAGCGCGATCGAGGCCGAGTGCGCGGTGCTCGGGTCGATGATCCTCGACTGGCGGGTCTGCGGCGAGGTCGTGCAGATCGTCAAGTCGCCGGAGGATTTCTACAAGCCCGCCCACGCCGCGGTGTACGAGGCGCTGCTTGAGCTGTACAACCAGGTCCAGTCCATCGACATGGTCCAGCTCACGCAGAAGCTCGCCGACAAGGGCATGCTCGAGCAGGTCGGCGGGGTGGAGTACCTCATCGAGCTGTTCGAGTCGGTGCCCAGCGCCGTCTCGGCCGGCCACTACGCCAGGATCGTCCGCGAGAAGGCGCTGGTTCGCTCGCTGATCGACGCGTCCGGCCAGCTCCTTCACCAGTGCTACAACTCCGGCGACTCGGCGGACGACCTGCTCGCCCACGCTGGCCAGCTCATCTACCACATCCAGGAGAAGCGCGGCATCACCGATGCCCACGACCTGCACGCGTTGCTCGAAGAGACGATGCAGATTCTCGAGGCGCATGATGGCAAGAGCGTCACCGGTTTGGAGACCGGCTTCTACGAGCTCGACGAGATGACCAACGGGCTGCACGGCGGGGAGCTGACGATCATCGCGGCCAGGCCGTCGATGGGCAAGACCGCGTTCATGCTGAACATGGCCGAGCACGTCGCGACGGTCAACAAGATCCCGGTTGCGGTGTTCTCGCTGGAGATGAGCAAGCAGCAGCTCGCCCAGCGCCTGCTGTGCTCGCGCTCGGGCGTGGACTCGCAGAAGCTGCGCAAGAACATGCTCAGCCGCGACGACTTCGGGCGCCTGCAGATGACTGTCGGCGAGCTGGCCGAGGCGCCGATGTTCATCGACGACACCCCCGGATTGAACCCTGTCGTGTTAAGAGCCAAAGCTCAAAGGCTCGCCAACGAGCGGCACATTCAGGCGATCTTCGTCGATTACCTCCAGCTCATGTCCGACCCGGGCAGCAATTCGCGGCAGGAAGAGGTCTCGGCGATCTCGCGCCAGATCAAGGCGCTGGCCCGCGACCTCAACGTGCCGGTGATCTGCCTGAGCCAGCTCAACCGCCAGGCCGAGCAGCGCGAGGGCCACCGCCCGCGGATGAGCGACCTGCGCGAGTCCGGCTCGATCGAGCAGGACGCGGACGTCATCCAGATGGTCCACCGCGAGGACTACTTCCACCGCAGCGACCCGGACTACGAGCCGGACCACCTGGCGGAGATCATCATCGCCAAGCAGCGTAACGGCCCGACCGGCGTGGTGAAGCTCCAGTTCCACGGCCCGACGACGCGGTTCCACAACCTGGCCCGCGGGGAGGGAGAATTCTGAGTCGTTTCGCGGGTGACGCGCAGCGTCCCATGCAAACCATCTTTATAAGACTCGCCCGGGACGCTGCGCGTCACCCGCGAAACGGTGTCCACCAGGGCCTGTATAACTCAGGTGGACGTGATTCATCGGCGCGGTACGATCACGGTTCAACCCCCTGCATCACGAGGTCCACGGATGGAAACCCAGCAACACCTCTCGCTCCGATTGACGCCCGACAGCCACGTCCAGCTGCGCACCGCGGTGGGCGAGGACACGCACGAACTGGCGCTGAACCGCGACGAGTTCGAGCAGCTGTTCCGCCACATGCTCCGCATCCGCGCCAAGCTGGACCTGCGTGATGCGGCAAGCACGTTCGAGCCTTGCGGCTTCGATCGGCGGTAGGCCGGCCGACTTAAGCCTGTAGCCGCTACACTGCGGCCTCCCTTATTGAATGCGAGGCCCCACGATGCGTCTGCGCCTGCTGCTCCTGTCGCTGCTGTTCCTCACCGCCGGCTGCGCCACCGACCGCCCGACCAACGGGCCGGTTCCTGGCGAGCAGATTGCTTGGCCCGCCCGGCCGAACGTGATCTACATCCTCGCCGACGACCTCGGCTACGGCGACCTGGGCAGCTACGGCCAGACGAAGATCGCTACGCCGCACCTCGACGCGCTGGCGGACGCGGGCTTGCGCTTCACCGACCACTACGCCGGCGCGACGGTGTGTGCGCCCTCGCGCTGTGTGCTGATGACCGGCAAGCACACCGGCCGGTGCTTCATGCGTGGCAACTACCACGACAGGGCGACCGGCTACACGCTGGCGATGCCCGCCGATGAGCCGTCTCTGCCGCGGCTGCTCAAGGACGCGGGCTACGCGACCGCGTGCATCGGTAAGTGGGGCCTGGGCCCACCGGACTCGACTAGCGACCCCAACAGCTTTGGCTTTGATTTTTTCTATGGGTTTATTGACCAAAGGCATGCACACAACCACTTCCCCGATTATCTCTGGCGCGATGGCAAGAAGGAACTGACCGGCAATATCATGACCGACCAGAGCCGGCTGAGCCCGATCGGAAACGGTGTCGCGGTCAAACGTGTCGCCTATGCAAACGACTTGTTCTTCAAAGAATCGAGCCGGTGGATCGATCAACAGGCGCGAGTGAACAAACCCTTTTTCCTATACCTCGCCATGACTGTGCCTCACACCAATAGCGGTGCGCACCGTGTCCTCCAACACATACCCGAAGGAGACCGTCCACAGAGAGGCCAGGAAGTCCCCGATCTCGGTCCTTATGCCGACAAAGACTGGCCTGGGCCATCCAAGGGCACGGCCGCGATGATTACCCGGTTCGACGAACAGATCGGCGAGTTGGTGGCACAGCTTACGGGGCTGGGTATCGCTGAGAACACACTGATCATCTTTACCTCCGACAACGGCCCGCACGCCGCGGGCGGCAACGACCCCGGCTTCTTTGATTCGAACGGCCCGCTGCGCGGGATTAAACGCGACCTCTACGAGGGCGGGATCCGCGCGCCGATGATCGCGTACTGGCCGGGCACCGTACGGCCGGGCGTGACCGGGCACGTCAGCTCGTTCCAGGATGTATTGCCGACGCTCGCCGATTTGGTTGGGGCCGACGACCCGCCGGGCATCACGGGCATCAGCTTCGAGCCGCTGCTGATTGGCAAAGACGGCCAGCCGCGGCACAAGTACCTGTACTGGGAGTTTTTTGAGCAGCAGGGCAAGCAGGCCGTGCGGATGGGCAAGTGGAAGGGCGTGCGGCTAAAAGTGCGGCAGGGCCCGGACCGGCCGATCCAGCTCTTCGACCTGTCCGCCGACCTCGGCGAGCAGAACGATATCGCCGACCAGCACCCCGAGGTGGTGGCGAAGATCAAGCAGATCATGGCCGAGGCGCACACGACCAGCCGGGCCCCGCAGTGGCGGTTCAATTGGGAGAAAAATTGAGCCGCTTGCGGCTTAGCACGCCCCCGATCGATCCGATACAGTCGACACCATGCCATACGAAACCGAACTGAACATCGCCGTCCAGGCCGTGCGCGACGCGGCGAAGGGCTGCCGGAAGGTGCAGGCCGCGCTGGTCACCGCCGAGACGCTGGAGAAGAAGGACAAGAGCCCGGTCACGGTCGCGGATTTCGCCAGCCAGGCGGTCGTCTGCAAGGCGCTCGCCGACGCGTTCGCGGACGACCGGGTCGTCGGCGAGGAGGGCGCGGACGACCTGCGTGGCGAGGAGAACACGCCGCTGCGGAACCAGGTCGTCGAGCACACCGCCGAGGTTGTGGGCGAAAGCGCGACCGAAACCGCTGTGCTCGAATGGATCGACCGCGGCGGGTACGACCCGACGAAGGACGGCCCCCGTAAACGCTACTGGACGCTGGACCCGATCGATGGCACCAAGGGCTTCCTGCGCGGTCAGCAGTACGCCATCGCGCTCGCGCTGATTGAAGACGGCAAGGTCGTGCTCGGCGTGCTCGGCTGCCCGAACCTCGAATTCACCGATGGATCACCGGGCTGCCTGTTCACCGCTGTGCGAGGGGCGGGCAGCAAGCTGCTTGCGATCTATGGTGAAGGCGTCGAAGGCAAGCCCGTGTCGATCGACGAGGTTTTGCGGGCAAGCGATGCGCGCTTCTGCGAGTCCGTCGAGTCCGGCCACTCGAATCAGGGTGACTCGGCCCGGATCGCCGCGATCCTCGGCATCACCGCCGAGCCGTACCGCATCGACAGCCAGTGCAAGTACGCCGCGGTGTCGCGCGGGGACGCGAGCATCTACCTGCGCCTCCCGACCAGCGCCGATTACCGCGAGAAGATCTGGGACCACGGCGCCGGCTCGATCGTCGTCGAAGAAGCCGGCGGGACCGTCACCGACGCCGCCGGCAGCCCGCTGGACTTCTCGCTCGGCCGGAAGCTCGAAAACAACCGCGGGATCATCGCCACCAACGGGCGTTTCCATGACGAGGTCGTGTCGGCGGTGCAGAGCGTGATTGGGTGACGATTTCGGATTTGCGATTACGGATATCGGATTGTTCAAGGCAATCCGTGATTAAAACTATTTCCGCAAATCCGAAATCCCTACCCCCCCGGCAGCCCACGGATATCCACTAGATCCGCGCGCAGCGTGTCCAGGTCCAGCACCGCGCACGTGCAGCGGTCGGTCACCCAGCCGCAGCACTCGCCGGGGTTCAGGAGCAGCTGTTTGCCGCTGAGGTTGCTGGGCATGTCTTTGAGTTCGGTGCTCGGCTCGTGGTTGTGACCGGTGATGACGACATCCGCACCGACCAGGTCCGCGGGCTTGAGCCAGTCGATGAAGTGGTGCATCACAACGACGCGCGACTGGCCCGACGCCGTCGGCAGCTCCATGCGCAGCGGGCCATCGACCAACTGCGGCAGGACCTGCTTGAGCCCGGCGCGCTCGCCATCATTGTTGCCGTAGATGCAGAACACCGGCGTCTCGCCGACGAGCTCCGGGTCGGCCAGCAGCTTGGCGGCGAAGGGGGCGACGTAGTCCCCGGCGTGGAGGATCGCCCCGACCCTCAGACGCTTAAACATCGACAGCGCCTGGCGGAAGGTGGGCAGGCGGTCGTGCGTGTCGCTGATGACCCCGACTTTCATGGCCGTAGAGGGTAGTTTTTTTTCTCCGGCGGGTCGAATGCAGGCCCGGCCGGGGCCGCTATCCTTTCGCGGATGAGTGATCGCCTGGACCAACTCCTCAAGCTCCACGCCGCCGACCCGCGGGACGCGGACCTGCCATACATGATCGCGCTGGAGCACGCGAAGGCGGGCGATGCTACTGAGGCGATCGGCTGGCTGGACAAGACGCTGGCGTTGGACCCGCACTACCACTACGCTTACTTCCAGAAGGCCAAGGCGCTCGACGAAGAGGGCGAGCAGCCGGACGCGATCGCGGTGCTCGACGAAGGCATCGCCAAGGCGACCCAGGCCAACGATACGAAAGCGCTCGGCGAGCTCCAGGAGCTCCGCCTGGCATTGATGGACTGACATGCCCGACGAACCCACCGACAACAAGCAGACCTACTTCGGCGAGTCGAACCAGATCGACCCGACGCCGGGCTGGATCCCGTTCTTCTTCGTGATCGCCTTCGTCGCGGTGTTCCTGACGGCGTTCATCATCATCGCGCTGTTCGTACGGTGATCGGATCGACGTGTCGCGGGTGACGCGAAGCGTCCCGTGCGACTCTTGATAGATAGTTGGAAAGGGACGCTGCCCGTCACCCGCAACAAGGATTACTCGTTAAACACCGCGACCGCCGCGTCCCATTTGTTTTGGGCCTTGAGCAGGTGCTCGACCGCTTCGCGCACCGCGCCGCGGCCGCCGGGCCTGGACGTGACGAACGCGGCGGCATGCCTGGCTTCTTCGGCCGCGTCGCCCACGGCGATGGCGTACCCCGCCACCTTGAACGCCGGCAAGTCCGGCAGGTCGTCGCCGACCATCGCGGTGTCGCTCAGCGGCACGCCGGCTCGCTCGGCGAGCGACACGATGTCCGCGCCCTTGTCCTTGCTGCCCTGGATGACCAGTTCAATGCCGAGCTCCTCCGCGCGGTGCTCGACGACCTGGCTGGTCTTGCCGGTGAGGATCGCGACCTGGATGCCGAACCGCTGGGCGAGCTTGATGCCCAGGCCGTCCTTGACGTTGAATTGTTTGGAGGGTTTTCCTTTATCGTCGATGTAGAGCCCGCCGTCGGTGAGGACACCGTCAACGTCGAGGACAAGGAGCTGGATGGTCGCGGCGTTAGCCATGTCAGCCTTCGATCACTTTCAGCGCGGCGAGGTCTTGCACATCGATGAGGCCCATCGGCTTGCCATCTGTATCGACGATTGGGATCTCATCAAACCGCCTGGTCCGCACGATGTGTACCGCGTCGCGCACGAGCGAATCACTGGTCAGGGTGGTCGGGCTCCTGGTCATCACCGAATCGATCGGTCCCGTCCAGGCATCCGGGCCTTGTTCGATCAGCGCGGTGCGCAGGTCGCCGTCGGTCAGGAACCCGGCGAGTTTCCCGCCGTCATCTACAACGATCAGCGCGCCCGGCCGACGCAATCCACTATCGCTGGCGGACCGTTCGGCTTGGCTGTACGCGTCCTGCATCGTCGTGCCCAGCGCGATCAGCGGCATGTTCGTTTCGTCGCCGACGCACTTGAAGCGCATCGCCTGGGTGACGGGCGTCATCTGCTTGCCCAGGTAGCCGGAGGGGTGGAACTTGTGGAAGTCGTCGGCGGAGAAGTTGCGCTGGCGCATGACCGCCAGCGCGAGCGCGTCACCCAGCGCCAGCATCGCGGTCGTGCTGGCGGAGGGCGCGAGGTTGTGCGGGCAAGCCTCGGCGACATCGCCGATCGAGAGCGTCACCGTCGCGAGCCGGCCGAGCGGGCTGTTCGGCCGACCGACCAGCGCGATCGTCGGGATGTTGTCCTGCGTCAGCAGCTCCGCGAGCGTGACGACTTCCTCCGTGCCCCCGCCGTTGGAGAGTAGCAGCACCGCGTCGCCGTGGCGGACCTTGCCCAGGTCGCCGTGCAGGGCCTCGACCGGGTGCAGGACGTGGCTGGGCATGCCGGTGGACGCGAAGGTGGCGGAGAGCTTGGCGCCGATGAGCCCGCTCTTGCCC
>JANQKT010000168.1 GCA_028280965.1 Phycisphaeraceae bacterium | reverse complement strand
TCGGACGGCCGACGCCCCGACTCGGTCCGCTTCGCCACCGCTGAGGAAGACGCTCAGCGGCGGGACTTCACGGTCAACGGCCTGTTCGCCGACCCCCCGGAAGTCGGCAACACCGCAGGCGACGGGCAAGGCGACCACATCATCGACTTCGTAGGCGGCCGAGCCGACCTGCAGGCGGGCATCCTCCGCGCGATCGGCGACCCGGCCGAGCGCTTCGGCGAGGACTATCTCAGGATGCTCCGCGCCGTCCGCTTCGCCGCCCGGCTCGGCTTTGAGATCGAGCCGAAGACCGCCGCCGCGATCCGCGCCCACGCCCGCTACCTCGGCCAGATCAGCCGCGAACGCATCGGCCAGGAGCTGCTGGCCATGCTCAGCGGGCCGCACCCCGCCCTGGCGCTACACCTCATCCAAGAGCACAAGCTCGACGGGCCCACGCTCAACGAAGACGCGAGCGGCACCGCGCTCGATTGCACCAATCGCCTCGGGGACACGGCACAAGTACCCGCCCGGCTCGCGGCATGGATGATCGACCGCACCGGCGAGCGTCGGCCGAGCAAGCGCGTCATCGCCCGCTGGCGCAAGGCGCTGTCGCTCAGCAACGACCACCGCGACGAGCTCGGCCGGCTGTTTGACGTCCTCGAACGCCTTGGCGATTGGGACAAGCTCGCGATCGCCCAGCAAAAACGCCTGGCCGCGCACCCCAGCTGGCCCCAGGCCCTGCTGCTGCGCGACGCGTTGGATCAGGACGCCGACGCCATCGCATCGCAGGCCCGGCAGCTCGCCAACGACGGCATCGGCCTCGCCCCCCGCCGCTGCTGACCGGCGACGACCTGATCGCCCACGGCCTCGCCCCCGGCCCGGCGTTCAAAACACTGCTCGACGAGGCCTACGACCAACAGCTGGAAGGCGAACTCAAGACCCGCGACCACGCACTGGACTGGCTCAGCGCGCAGCAGCCTTGACCGGCTTGCAATCGATATCCGGTCTCGGTGATTATCGCGCCGCCGTGCGTAATCCTTCACCCGCCGTGCGCGATCACACGCGTAAGGCCTGGCGCGCAAAAAAAAAACGCCGCCTCTGAGCGGACGTTGAAGTAATAACAGGACAAACCTCGGCAGCCGCCGCGTCACACGCGAGCGGACGGTTGACACACATCGTCCGACCGGGCGTGGCCCGTCGGCTGCCCATCCCTGACCACCATCCCAATAACAACCCGCCGCCCGGCCCGCGCGCACAGCCGCGCCAAGCCGCACGCGTCTACAGCGCGGGCCAAGGCATAGGAAAGCCTCCGCCCCCGGCCAAACATGTTTTCATGCGCGCCCCGCGCGCTCAAACCGATCACCGCCACGAACACCGAGCAGTGGGAGCCCGCAAGGCCGGGTGCCACATAGCGACCCGCAGGGCGCTATGTGCCGAACATTATTACGCCCATCGTTTGTGGTTCGCACACAGCGCCCTTCGGGGCGCTGTGTGGCACCCGTCATGTAGAACCTGGCCTTGTCCGGCTTTGGCCGCGTGCCACATCGCGGGGGGTGGCCGGGATCGAACGTAGTGAGCCCCCAGAACGTGTTGTCTTGGATTGATCAACCACTGTTCGTCCGGGGTTTGCTGCGCGTATCCCCGGCCACCCGTCAAACCCTGCCCCCGCCATCCCACGACGCTCTGGCCGGCGGCTTTGGCGACCCCATCAAGGCCGGCATCCTCGCCCCCACCAAGGCCGAGCGCGCCGCCCTCCAGGACGCCGCGAGCATCTCCGGCCCACTCCTAACCACCGACGCCGTAATCACCGAGATCAAGGAAAAGTGCGGCGGCGGTGCACCGGACGTGGGCGGGATAGACTACTAAAAACTCAACGCTGGCCACCCCGTCGCCCGCAACAATCCGTACCGACATCTCCGGCGGGGCAGCGAAAGCCGTCCCGCTGGTTTTATCTGGAGTTCTGCTAATGGCAGCAAATACCGAACACAAATGCTTTCCCCAGCCCGATTCAACAGAGGCGGCTATCTGGCGATATATGGATGTACCTAAGTTGCTGTCGCTACTAGTCAATCGGTCATTATTTTTTCCGTTAGTTGAAATACTTGACGACCCCAAAGAGGGTAGTGCTACATGGAACCAATCGTTAGCAGCATGGGAAAAAGCACAAAAAATTTACAATAGCGACGAGAAAATTGTTGGTCGGCTTGAAAGTAGCACTGAGCTAGTTCGTAAGAGCGTCTTTGTAAATTCATGGTGTATGCAGGAAGATGAGTCGAACGCTCTTTGGCGAATTTATGGTCAGAATAATAATGGTGTGGCAATCTGTAGTCGGTATAAGAAATTAGTGGATTCTCTAACGCCCCTAGATCATGTCGGTATGATCAATTACATTAATTATGGTGATGATGAATTTGAAACAAATAATTTGATGAACTATATCATGCATAAAAGGCGCGAGTTTTCATATGAGCATGAAGTGCGTGTAGTCAGATGGCATCGTGTTCCCGCCAAGAGTGATGATCAGGAAGTGATAAGTGCATTTAATCAGACTGTGCATGTTGAAAAAGGTGGAAAAATTGTTGGATTAAACGTGCCCATTGATATCGAGTCGCTAATTGATGGAATTATAATCAGCCCATATGCAGAACGATGGTTGCCCAAAACAGTTGATAAACTAGTTGCTTCTTTAGGCTTGAATATCTCGATTGAAGACTCGATTATGCGTGGCACGCCAACTATTGAGCATGTACCAATGACCGAAGCTCATCAAAATGTGATACAGAACGCCATGACCAAAGGTATGCCTGTTGATCATCTTCAACAGATTAACGTTGAAAAATTACCTGAATAGCCCGGTGCCGCATAGCGACCCGTAGAACGCTATGTGCCGAACTGTCTGAGAGTCATCAGTTGTGATCCGCACACAGCGCCCTGCGGGACGCGGTGTGGCACCCAACCAGGTTCAACCCCTTCCATCGGTGCCTGTGTCAATCTTAGGAACCGTTCGTCCAGCGCAGCCAACACGTCCCGCCGCGCCGCGTTACCCTACCGCCGTGATCGAAGAGTGGCTCAGCCAATACGCGCCTAATGCGCCCTACCTGGTGATCTTCGGGGTCCTGCTCGCGACGGGGTTCGGGCTGCCGCTGCCCGAGGACATCCCGCTGCTCATCGGCGGGTACCTCTGCGGGCAGACGCCCGGCGGGCACCCGGTGCTCGCGGTCATGATCCCGGGCGCGATGCTCGCCATCGTCGGCAGCGACCTGTGCCTGTACTACCTCGGGCGGTGGCTGGGACCGTCGATCCACCGCCACCCGATCCTCAAGCGGGTCGTCGGCAACCGCAACCTGGCGCGCACGCGCGCGCTGTTCAAGAAGCACCGGGCGAAGTTCGTGTTCTTCGCGCGCTTCCTGCCGGGCGTGCGGGCGCCCGCGTTCTTCACCGCGGGGACGTTCAAGATGCCGATCCGCAAGTTCCTGTTCTGGGACGGGCTGGCGGCCTGCGTGAGCGCGCCCTGGGTGATCCTGGTCGGCTACTTCTTCCACGCCGAGGTCGAGTATGCCCGCGAATCGCTGAGCAAGGGGAAGACCGTCGGCTTCGTGATCATCGGCGGGGTGATCCTGTTCATGGTCGGCTTCCACATGCTCGTGAACAGGAAGTTCCAGAAGGTGGCGCCGGATGAGGCGGAGCAAGTCGGGAGTCGGGAATAGGGAGTCGGCGGCTTGCAAACGGCCAAGAAACCGACTCCCGACTCCCTGCTTCGCCCTTGCAGTTTTTCCGGCCGCGCCCTAACCTAATCGCATGAGCACGGATCGCTCGGCCATCTCTATGACGCCACCCGACCTCAAGGACGCGTACGCACAGGTCTGCGACCGGATCGCCACCAGCGCCGCGCGCAGCGGCCGGCGGGCCGGGGACGTCGTGCTCGTCGCCGTGACCAAGTACGCCACCGTGGACCAGATCCAGAAGACCCTGGAGCTGGGCGTGATGGACTTCGGCGAGAGCCGGGGCCAGCACCTCGCGCAGCGGGTCGCGCAGATCGACGAGTTTATCGAGCGCAACGCCAAGCTCGCCGCCGCCGCCCCGCGGTCCAAGCAGCTGGTGCCCGAGCAGGTCCGCTGGCACATGATCGGGCACCTGCAGCGGAACAAGGTCAAGCAGGTCGTCCCGCTGGTCTCGCTGGTGCACAGCGTGGACTCGCTGCGGCTCGCCGAGGAGCTGCACAACTACGGCGCGCGGCACGACCTGACGATCGACATCCTCATGCAGGTCAACACGTCGGGCGAGGCGCAGAAGACCGGCGTCGCGGCACCGGCGGTCGTCCACCTGGCCGAGCAGATCGACACGATGATGCACCTGCGTCTCCGCGGGCTGATGACGATGGCGCCGTACACCGACGACCCGGAGACGACGCGCCCGGTCTTCGCCCGCACGCGCGAGATCTTCGAGGACGTGCGCTCCGCCGGCTACGTCGACCCCGACGCGTTCAACGTGCTGTCGATGGGGATGTCCGGCGACTACACCGTCGCGGTCGAGGAGGGCGCCAACGTCGTCCGCCTGGGCACCGCGTTGTATGGGCCCAAGCCGGCGGGGGCGGGCGATTAGCACACCCGGGGTGTTCCGGACGACAACTCATCTCACTTGGCATGGAGGCCAGTCATGAAATGCTTTGCAAGTCTTTTACTGCTCGCTGTGTTGTTTGCTGCAGGCTGCCAGTCCGCTGGACCCGCCCCGCAATCGAACACTCCCGAGCCGAGCAAGGCCTACACGCTTGAGGCGTGCATGCCGGACCTGAGCAGGATCCCGATGCCCCAACATGGCACGGGGACGGTTGAAGTCTTCTGGCCCAACGGGAATCTGCGTTACAGCGCAAGTTTTGAGAACGATCCCGCCGGGTCTACGCGGGTTATCGAGTGCTTTACGCCCGACGGACAAATCATCTACTCGGCCGCCCATGAATCATCGTCAAAACCCGCCGGATCGCGGGTCAACGACATCGCACAATTGCGCGCCGGTATCGCCCAACACGGAACGCATCACGAACATGAGATCTACCTGCTCGATCGGCAGGGCCGACGTGCAGAGCTGGTAATCGACCCCGAGTTCGCCAGCATCCCAAACGCGAACTTCATCGCCGATTCCATCAACGGCGTCATGATGCTGGCTGACGATGACTACGTCGCTGAAATCGTTGACCGCAGCACAATCCGGGTCTGGCTGCCCGAGACGGCACGCAAAACCCCGAATGCCGACTTCAGTTTTCTGACGCAGGTGTTGAACACCGGCATCGATCGTGAACTGTTAGAGATGAACCGCCATACGGATCGCCCTTCCCCCTGGCCGACAGAGGAAGACAAGCCCCTCGCGGCCGAAGCTCAGCAGGCTCATAATGTTTTGCTTAACACGGTCGTCAAAAGTACCCATTGGGGTATACAGCCGGCCAGAGAAAACGGCGAGCCTGTAGCGGGCAAGTATGTCTGCTCCGCAAATATCATTTTGCTCCCTGCCTATGGGCGTGAACACGGAGCACAACATATCGCCGATCAGATCAGCGCACACTTCAAAGGAATCAAGAACAACCCCCCGAGAATCAGCGCGACTTCGCGCGACACGATTCACATCTGGTTTCCCTACCAGGATCACGACCAGGTCAGCCCCAACGAGCCGCTGCTCCACGCGATCTTGGCGATGCATATTCAAACACCACCGAATGAGCTGACCCTGGCTTCGGACGAATAGAAGCACGCTCAGCACGCAGGGTGCAGACGCCGGTAACGCCAGATCGCGACCGTTCCCGCACCACCCGCCATCACCACACCAGCCCCCAGCCACACCGACATCGCCCCGGCGATGTACAGCCACAGCAGGCTGACCGCGATGCAGGCCCACATCATGAGTATCGCGCCGACGCGTGCCTTCATCGGCATCACCGCCGAGCCGTTGACGTAGCGCAGGTACGGCTCGAACAAGCGGTTTTGAAGGAGCTTGTCCTGCAGCCACGGGCAGCTGCGCACGAAGCACCAGGACGCGACGATCAGGAACACCGTCGTCGGCAGGCCGGGCACGAACACGCCGACCGCCCCGATCCCGACGCAGAACACGCCGAGCGCAGCGAGCAGCCACCGCAGGAGGCGCGGCGCACCCGCGACGGTCTGCGGGCTCGGCTCGGCATGGGATCGGGTCATCGGGCACACTCAGAGGATCAGCGTATGCCGGGAATCATAGCGTTCAGTCCAGCGATGATCAGACCGAGAAAAAACCCGGCGGGCGCCAGCGAACTGCGGCGCCCCGCCGGGCTTCCGGGGTTACAAGTGTGTGTCGACCCGCGGCCGGGAGGATTACAGCCGTCGTCAGATTTTTCCGGTGGCGGGGAACTCCCGGCAGGCCGTCACGTCTAAACCGCCGACCCAATATGGAGAACCTGATGCCACACCCAAGCCGCTTGCTCCGACGTGCCGCCCTGCCGCTGATCGTGCTGCTGACGCTGGCCTGGTCGCCCTCCGCCTCGCATGCAGAAGACCAGGAACAAGCGCCGCCCGTGAGCCGCGTCATGGTGACGGTCGACGTCTCGCCGGAGTTGGCGGGCTTCCACGGCGCGGCACTGGTCGCCACGCTGTACGAGTACGACCCGCGCCTCGCCGGCGCCGCGGCGACCGAAGTCGATCGTGTCGTTGTGCGCCACCTCGGCCACCGGCAAGGCGTCGAGCAGATGCTGCGCTTCGCAATCGGCGACAAGCTCGGCGCGCCCCGCGCGGGCCGGAGGTACTACATCAGCTGCCGCATCTACGGAGACCTCGGCGGTGACAACTACAAGGAAGGCAAGCAGCTGCACTACTGCCACAACGAGCACGACCAGCTGCCGGGCACGGTGTATGACCAGGCGGATGGAACAGCGCTGACGTTTGTTGCGCGGTGAGCAATTCAATCGGTAGGAATAGCCGCGATGCTACGCATCGCGGGACAGGCAGCAGGGTTGTTTCACAGCCCCCGACATAAACGCTTCAAGATTCGCCTACGATGCGTAGCCTCGCGGCTACGAATGGAATAACACCAATAAAAAAACCCGGCGGGCGCCAGCGAGTTGCGGCGCCGCACCGGGCTTCCGGGGGCAAAGTTGGTGAAGCATTATAAGCACGGCATAACCGATCAGGCAAGGTCGAAGCGGTCTAATTCCATCACTTTGTTCCAGGCCGCGATGAAGTCCGCCACGAACTTCCCGCCCGCGTCGGCGCCGGCGTAGACCTCCGCCAACGCGCGGAGCTGCGAGTTGCTGCCAAAAACAAGGTCTACGGCCGTCGCAGTCCACTTTGTTTCATTTGTTCCACGCGGCTTCGCTTCGTACACACCATCATCCCTGGCCGACTTGCTCCAGGCGAACCGCATGTCGAGGAGGTTAACGAAGAAGTCATTGGTCAGGGCGCCGGGCCGGTCGGTCAGGACGCCGTGCGTTGAATCTCCGGTGTTTGCCCCAAGCGCCCGCATGCCGCCGACGAGCACGGTCATCTCCGGCGCGGTGAGTGTGAGCAGGCGCGCCTTCTCGACCAGCAGTTGCTCGGCCGGCCACTTGTGGTCGGGTGAAAGATAATTGCGGAAGCCGTCGGCGGTCGTCTCGAGCACGGCCATCGCCTCGGCGTCGGTCATGTCCTGGGTCGCGTCGGTCCGGCCGGGCGTGAACGGGACGGCGATGTCGTGGCCGGCTTTGCGCGCCGCCTCCTCGACCGCGGCGCACCCGCCGAGCACGACGATGTCGGCGAAGGACACCTTCTTGCCGCCCGACTGCGCCGCGTTGAAGTCGTCGGCGACCTTCCCAAGCGCCGGGATCGTCTTTCCCAGCACCGCCGGGTCGTTGCACGCCCAGCCGCGTTGCGGCTCGAGCCGGATGCGCCCGCCGTTGGCCCCGCCGCGCAGGTCCGTGCCGCGGAACGACGCCGCGGCGCTCCACGCCGTGCCGACCAACTCCGCGATGGACAGGCCGCTATCGATCAGCGTCTTCTTTAATGCCGCGGCGTCGGCATCATCAATCAGTTCGTGGCCCACCGCCGGCACCGGGTCCTGCCACAGCTGCGGCTCGGGCACGTCCGGCCCGACCAGCCGGCTGTGCGGGCCCATGTCGCGGTGAAGCAGCTTGTACCACGCCCTGCCGAACGCGTCCGCAAACGCATCGGGGTCCGCCTGGAAGCGTTTGGAGATCTTCTTGTACGCCGGGTCCATCCGCAGCGCGAGGTCGGTCGTAAACATCATCGGCGGGTGTTTCACCGCCGTGTCGTGCGCATCGGGGATCAAATCGCCCGCGTCCGGGTCGGTCGGCACCCACTGCTGCGCGCCGCCCTGGCCGGTCTTCAGGTCCCAGTCGTAGTTGAACAGGTTGTCGAAGTACTCGTTGTCCCACTTGATCGGGTCGCTGGTCCACGCGCCCTCCAGCCCGGAGGTCCAGGCGTCCTTGCCCTTGCCCTGGCCGAAGCTGTTCTCCCAGCCGAAGCCCTGCGCCTCGAGCGGCGCCGCCTCGGGCTCGGGGCCGATGTCCGATTCGTTGGGTGTCGCGCCGTGCGCCTTGCCGAACGTGTGCCCGCCGGCGATCAGCG
>JANQKT010000166.1 GCA_028280965.1 Phycisphaeraceae bacterium | reverse complement strand
ATCCAACGCCGCTTTCCACAGCCGGCCGTCGAGCGCGTGTACCAGCCCGACGCCTTCCTCCCGCAACGGCTCAGCAAGCCGACGGACCGATCGGCGGTTGCGCCACCGCCGCCTGCCCTCACGCCACGACAACCGCGTGCCGAACGCAACGACCTCGCCCTCCGCCCGGCCCCGCGGCAGGACCTGCACCACGCGCGTCGATTCATCGATCAGGCCGACCACGATGTGGTGCAGCGTGGCCAGTTCTTCATCTAGCCAGGCGGTGTTGGCGAGCAGGGCAACGTGCATGTTTGTAGGGTCTAGGGTTTAGGGTCCAGGTTGCCGCTGACATGATAGTTGCAACTCGGATGCGCATGAGGGTGATCACTGCTTTGTCGGCTTGCAATTCATACGATGTTGCAAAGCTTCATGCTGGCCCAAACCCTGGACCTTAAGCCCTAAACCCTATGGACCCCTGGACCACCAAACGCCTGCTGCAGTGGACGACGCAAGCCTTTGAACAAAAAGGCATCGACTCGCCGCGCGTGTGCGCCGAGATGCTGCTGGCGCATGTGCTTGAGCAGCCGCGGCTGAAGCTCTATATGGACCCCAACCGCCCGGCCAGCGAGCTGGAGCGTGCCGCGTTCCGCGCACTCGTCGAGCGGGCGCTCGCGGACGAGCCGGTCGATTACCTGGTCGGCCAGGCGCCGTTCTTCTCGATGATGCTCAAGGTCAGCCCGGCGGTGCTGATCCCCAGGCCGTCCACCGAGACGCTGGTCGAGCACATCTTGCAGCATGCGAGGCGGACACCGGGTTTCGCCAACCCGCGCATCGCGGACGTCGGTACGGGCAGCGGGGCGATCGCGGTGGCGCTGGCCAAGCAGCTCGCCAAGTCCGGCTCGGACGCGACGGTTATCGCGACGGACCTGCACGAGGACGCGTTGGCCGTTGCCAGGGACAACGCCGAAACGCAGGGTGTCGCCGACCGCATCGACTTCCGTCAGGGCGACCTGCTCGAGCCTTTGCGTGGCGAGCGTTTGACCTACCTCGTTTCGAACCCGCCCTACATCCCCGATCACGAATGGGACACGGTCGAGCCAAACGTCAAGGACCACGAGCCCACACACGCCTTGCGTGGCGGCGCAAATGGTTTGGAGTTTCTCCGCCCGCTGATCGAGCAGGCGAAAGACCACCTCGCCGACCCGGGCCAGCTGGTGCTGGAGATCGCGGCGTGCCAGAAGCACGAGGTCATCGCATTGGCAACCGGGCACGGCCTGCGGCACCCGGCCGTGCTGGTCGATCACGAGAAACTGCCGCGCGTGCTGGTGGCGGATGGGTAAACGCATCCGGAATACCAATTGTTCAATCCGCCAAAATACCCTTGCAAACAAGGTGTCCGCAGATAAACTGACGCTTCTGAGAGACACCGAATTTTCCGAGGATGACTGATGGTTAAGCCAACGATCCCTTCGGCCTGCGCTACGGCAGTATTCGTGCTTGGGCTCTGCCCGGATGCGGGCGCGCTGGTCACCGATCCGTACGGCAACGGCCAGACGCCGGGCGTGATCGTCAAGGAGTTCGCGTTCGCCCCCGCCAAGTTCGCCGAGCACCCGACGCTGCCGCTGCTCTACGCCTCGGTGCCGGCGACCAACAGCATCGCGGTCATCCACACCGACACGCTGTCGCTGGTCGATAACGTCTTCATCGGCAACAACCCGCTGGGCCTGGCGGTGACGCCCGACGGCAGCCGGCTGTACGTCTCGACCGGCTCGGACTTCATCGGCGTGATGGACACCGCGACCAACACGAAGCTCGACCCGATCCTGATCGGCAGCCAGAGCCGCGACGTCGAGGCATTGGGCAACGACCGGCTGTTCATCCTCACCGGTCAGGCCAGCCCGAACAACAACGGGTTCGTCGAGCTCCAGCCCTCGACCGGCACGGTGATGCCGGTCACGACCTCATCAACCAATAGCCACATCAGCGTCTACAGCGGCGAGATGCAGATGCACCCGAATCGACAGACGGTGTACTACGGCAACTTCGGATTATCCGGCGCCACCCTGGCCACGTTCGATGTCTCCACACCCGGGCAGGCGGTCGGCACGAACATCAGCCCTGGCGGCGGCAACGGCCAGGACGTCGGCCTCAGCCGCAACGGCGAGCTGCTCGCGTTCGCGGTCGGCGGCGGCAACGACTACGCGTACCCCTACGACATCGCCGTGATGCGCACCAGCGACCACGCCGTGCTCGGATCGTTCAACACCGGCGCTTACCCCGAAGAGGTCGAGTTCGCGCCCGACGGTGGCTTCGCCTACACGTCCAACAGCAGCAAGAGCGTCAAGGTCTGGAGTACCGAGACCTTCCTCGAGGTCGCCACGTTCGATATCGACGGCGACGAACGCAACGAGGAGCCGAAAGAACTCTTCGTCGAGAAGCATGGCCGGTACTTGTTCAATTCAACCAACAACGGCCGGATGCTTGTCTACACAACCGGGCGGACGGTCCCGTTCACCCCGCTCGATCCCGCGGACATGGACGCCGACGGTGATGTCGATGATGGTGATTTCGCTTTGTTCTTCGCCGCCTTCTCCGGGCCCGGCGTGCCCACCGGGAATGCAGCCGCGGACCTCGACGGCGACGGCGACACCGATGACGCGGACTTCGGCCTGGCCTTCGCCGCCTTCACCGGCCCCGGCGGCACTGCGAACGTGCCCGAGCCGGCGTCGCTGGCGCTGCTCGCGCTTGGCGGGCTGCTAGTTTCGCGTCGCCGACGGGCGTAGCGCCAATCGGTACTGCCCTGCTGCACGGAGCAAGCCCGCCTAGAGTAGGACGTGTTTACGCGCGTTGATCTCAAGCAGTCGCTGCGCCCGACGGGCGTGGTCTTCTTCGCCGCTGTCGGGCAGGCGCTCGGCGGCTTCCTCGCGCTCGGGCTGGCGGTCGCCTACGCCGATGCGCTGCGGGCCGGCGGGGCCGGTATCGTGTTGTTGCTGCTCACGGCCGGCGTGCTCGGGTGCGGGCTCGCGCTCTTGCCGACGCACGTGTTGTCGCTGCTGTGCGGGTGGGCGTTAGGGCTGCCGTTTGGCTTAACGGTCGCCCTCGCGGGCGCGACGCTGGGCTCGCCGATCGGGTACGGGATCGGGCGTCGGCTCGCCGGGCCGGGCGCGATGGAGGTCGTGGCGCGCCACCCGAAGGGCGCCGCGGTGTGCGAGGCGGTCACGCGCGCCTCGCCGATGCGCGCGGCGGTGCTGGTCGGGCTGCTGCGCCTCTCGCCGGTCGTGCCGTACGGCTCGACAAACGTGCTCGCCGCGGTATTCGGAGTCCCGCGGTTGCCATTCGTTGTGGGCACCCTGATCGGTCTGGCCCCGCGCGCTGCGGTTGTTGTCGCGCTGGGGGCCGGGCTAGAAAGGCTTGACTCGGAGAAGCAGGCCTCGCCCTGGCTGATCGCGATGGGCGTGGCCGCGACGGTGCTATTGATCATCCTGATGGGCTGGTTCGCGAAGCGGGCGATGGCACGCGTGGTGGATGCGTCTTCAGCGAACCAATACGATCGCGCTGGCGCGAAGATGTAGGACGATCACATCTGAATTTCAGATCAGATGTGATTATCCCGCCGATCACGTCACGGGTCTTGTTCCCAACCGGGCCGCGGTTAACATAGAACACCGCGGTGTTTCCGTGAGGGCCGATCGATGCTGCATGTCACGCTCATGGTACTCTGCCTGGGCATCCATCCCTGTACGGATGATCCCGCCGAGCCGGTCCCGCTGCCGATACGGTTTGAGGTCATCCATGCGCCACCGGGCTACGTGCCCACGGGCGAGGTCATCCGGGCCGAGCAGGGCCTCGCGACGGCGTGCATGGTCTTCCTGCCGGGCGAGAACGACCGGCCGCCCGAGCGCAACATGCATGCCAGTGTGCTCTGGGAGGTCGAAGCAAATCAGTTCCACGACTGGCACAACAAGGCCACCGGCCGACACATCGAGCGCGCCCAGCCCACCGCGGACGAGCACGCGATGCTGCTGCGCCTGGGCAGCAGCCGCTTGGCGGTGTGGAAGGGGATGTGGGACGAGCGCTACGACCTGAAGCCGCCGAAGAACGCGGAGACGCTCGGGTGTTGGGCGCACACG
>JANQKT010000180.1 GCA_028280965.1 Phycisphaeraceae bacterium | reverse complement strand
TCGCCGCGGCGAACCAGGCGGTCGGTGAGCTGCGAACCATCAACAATGAACACCCGCTAGCCGACGCGCTTGCGGTGCAGGTCGCGCTGCGGCAGAAGGACATGGCCACGGCGACCGAGACGATCGACGCGGCGCTCGACCGTTACCCGACACACCGGCTGCTGCTCTCGCTGGACGCGGCGGTGCAGGCGCTGAACTATGACGAGGGTGCCAAGCGGCAAGCCTTGGAGGCCTTCGCCGAGCTCGCGCCCGGCAACCCGCTCGCCGAGTTCTGGGTCGGCCAGTCGCTGAGTGATGCCCGGCAGTACGCGCTCGCCGAGCCGCACCTCAAGGCCGCGATCCGGATGCTGCCCGGCTGGTCCGAGCCGCAGCTCGCGCTCGGCGAGCTCTACATGCAGTGGGGCAGGCTCGACGAAGCCGCGGCGCAACTGCAGACCGCGTCCTCGCTCGACCCGTTCCACAAGGCGATCACCAACCAGCTCATGCTCTCCCAAGAGATGCTCGGCTACGCCACAATCGAAACCGACCAATTCGTGGTCCGCTACCTTCCGGGCGTAGATGAAGTCCTAGCCCGCGATGTTGCGCTGCACATGGGCGGGATGGTCGAGCAGTTCATTGAGCGGTTCCAGCACGACCCGCCGGCGTTGACGCAGGTAGACCTCATGCCCGACGACCAGCACTTCGCGGTGCGCGTGACGGGCTTGCCCGACATCTGGACGATCGCGGCGTGTACGGGTGACGTCATCGCGATGACCCCGCCGCGCCCGGGCCCGAAGCGCGCGTACGGCGTGTACAACTGGCTCAACGTCATGGGCCACGAGTACGCCCACGTCGTGAACCTCAGCCAGACCAACAACCGCGTGCCGCATTGGTTCACCGAGGGCTGTGCGGTGCGGATGGAGACGACCGGCCGGCTGTGGCCGCAGTACACCCTGCTGGCAGACATGCACAACAACGACGGGTTGTTCACCTACGACGAGCTCAACTGGGGCTTCATCCGCCCGACCGAACCGCACCACCGCCCGCTCGCGTACGCACAGTCGGCGTGGATCATGGAATACATCGAAGAAAAGCACGGCTGGGACAAGGCCCTGGCGATGCTCGACTCCTACCAGCGCGGCGTCGGGGAGTACGAGACGATCCAGAATGTCTTTGGGTTTGATCACGAAGCGCTCATGCAACGCTTCCACGACTGGGCCGGTGAGCAGGTCAAGACATGGGGCCTGGCGACCTACGGCGTTGAGCCTGAAGACGAAACCGTCAAACGTCTGCTCGCGTCTGAAGACTTCTCCACGATCGATACGGTCGAGCTGGACCAGTCCATCAAAGACCACCCCGACGAGCCCGGCCTGCTGCGCATCAAGGCAGAGATCGCGCTAACGGGCGATGACAACCCGGCCGCGCTGGCGGCGCTCAAGGCCTACCAGCAGGCCCGCCCGGTAGACCCCTGGGCCGACCGTGAGCTGGCGCGGCTGGCGTTATCGACCGGCGAAGCAGAAACCGCGATCGCGTCGCTGCTCACGCTCGACCGGCTCGAAGGCGATGCGCCCGAGTACGCCGTGGAGCTCGCGCGCGTGTATCGTGGACGCAAAGACTACGGCCGTGCCCTGCACTTTGCCGAGCGCGCGTTGCTGCGTGAGCCGTACAACGCGACCTTCCGCGAGTCGGCGGCGACGATCGCGCTGCAGAACAAAGACCTCGACCGCGCGGCATTCCACGTCGAATCACTCGAGCTGCTCGAACCTAAGCGCGCAATCCACCCCAAACGGCTGGCGGTGATCTATCAGCGGCTGGGGCGCGAAGACGACGCCGAGGCCGCGCAGGAGCGGGCTAAATCGTTAGAATTGTTAGATTGAGAACGAGCACCCAACGCCGGGCCGCCGACAAACATGACCCACCCCGACCACGATCCCGACCACCCCCATCAGCCGAACAGCCCCGAAGAGATCCTGTTCAACGACAACCTTCGCGAGTTCACCATGAAGATCGGGCACATCTGCGGCCTGGAATCCAATGGCAAGATCCCGCAGGAAGAGGCCTACCGCCGCATCCGGGACCTCTGGAAGGCGCTCAAACGCAGCAAAAAGAACCTGGGGATCGGTGAAGGCGGGCAGCTCGGCGATGGCGGGGATGGCATCTAGCCGCTGACAGATACGGCAATCCCGCGCAATACTCCACTCGGTACACGCCACGAACAGCGATGCGCTATGATGTAGCACCCGTAGTTCATTCTCTGGGAGATTCCGCTATGCCACACCATCCCTATCTGCTTGTTGCTTTGTTTCTCTGCTGCCTCGCCCTGCTGCTACCGGAGTCTGCCCTGCTCGCGCAGCCGGACACCGTCGCCGAGCCGGACGTTGAGATCGAAGAAGTTGAAGAGGTCCAGCCCGAAGAACTCGGCGAGACGGTCGGGTGGCTGGTCCTGCAGGGGGCGCTGCGTGAGGGCCCGGTGCGCGAGGCCTGGCTGACCGAGGACGAGGCCGGGCCGTCGCTGCGCACGGTGCTGGACCAGATCCAGACCGTCGCCGAGGGCGAGCACTACCTCGGCCTGGTCGTCTACCTCGACATGCCGGACCTGACCGCAACCCAAGTGGACGCGATCTACCACGCCCTGCGGGGGCTGCGTGACACGGGCAAGACGGTGGTGACGTTCGCCCAGGCCTACTCGACCGCCGAATACACCCTCGCCAGCGCCGGGAACATCATCGCGCTGCAGCACAAGGGCATGGTCGAGCTGTCGGGCATGCACATGGAGGAGATGTACCTCGCCGGCTTGCTGGAGAAGCTCGGCGTGCAGCCAAACTTCATCCAGGTCGGGCAGTTCAAGGGCGCGAGCGAGCAGATGATGCGTAAGGGCCCGAGCGAGGCCTGGTCCAAGAACATGGACGGCCTGCTCGACGGGATGTACGCGACGCTGGTCCAGCGCATCGCCGAGGGGCGCGGGATCACCGTGGAACAGGTCGAGCAGATCATGGAGCAGTCCTGGACACTGGATGACCGCGGGCTGCTGCGCGCAGGCATCGTGGACCGCCTAGTCGGGCGTGACCTGATCGAGGTGACCGAGCTCGAGTTCGGCGATGATTTCGTCTGGGACACCGAGATGGGCCGGGGCAGCGAAATCAACCCGATGCAACAGGCCATCGCGGCGAACCCGATGATGATGCTCACCGCCCTGCTCAGCGAGCCGAACATCCAGACCAGCGGCCCGACCGTCGTGGTCATCCACGCCAGCGGCGCGATCGTCTCCGGCGATTCGTCTTACGGCGACTCGCTGTTCGGCAGCGCGTCCATCGGCTCGCGCACGATCGACGAGATGCTCGACGAAGCGCTCTACGACGACAACGTCAAGGCCGTCGTCCTCCGCCTGGACTCGCCCGGCGGGTCGGCGCTCGCCAGCGAGGTCATGTGGCAGGCCATCCGCGAGTTCGGCGAGTCCAAGCCCATCGTCTGCTCGATCGGCTCGATGGCGGCGTCCGGCGGGTACTACATCGCCTCGGCCTGCGACGAAATCTATGTCGAGCCGCGCGCGATCGTCGGGTCCATCGGCGTCGTCGCGGGCAAGCTCAACCTCGAGGGCCTGTTCAACCTTGTCGGCATTAGCGTCCACACCCGCTCGCGCGGGCCCAACGCGGACATCCTCTCGTCGGTCGATAACTTCACCGACGAGCAGCGGGAGAAGCTCGAGGCCTCGATGCGGCTGGTCTATGAACAATTCAAGGACCGCGTCTCGACCGGGCGCGGCGCACGGCTCAAGGACCTGGAAGCGGTTGACGAGGGCATGCTGTTCACAGGCGGGCAGGCGGTCGATCACGGCATGGTCGACAGCCTCGGCGGGCTCGACGACGCGATCACCTTTGCCGCCAAGCAGGCCGGCCTCGAAGACGAGGACTACAGCGTCATGGAACTGCCGCACCCGATCTCGCTCGCTGCCTACCTCCAAAGCATGCTGTCCGGCCCGTCGCTGCCCTTCGGCCTGTCCAGCCCCGACCAAGCCGCGACGCTGGCCGCCGCGAAGGCGCTCGTCGGTGACAACGCGTGGCGACAGGTCACCCAGGCGATGTACGGCATCACCCTGCTCCGCGACGAGCAGGTGCTCGTGCTGATGCCGCGCGCGGTGGTGGTGAAGTGATTCGTTGGAACCGCAGATGAACACCACCGTCATCCTCCCCGCCGCGGGGCGCGGCAGCCGGTTCGCGGTCGGCGATCGGGCGTCGGCGAGCAAGATCGAGTTCGAGCTCGCGCACAAGGCCGTGTTCCTCCACGCGATCGACCTGTTCCACGGCCGGGCTGATGTCGGGCAGATCATCCTCGCGGTGCACCCCGACCGGCTCGACGACTTTAAGTTCCGCTGGGCGGACAAGCTGTCTTTCCTCGGTGTCCAGCCCATCGCGGGCGGCACGGCCGAGCGGTGGGAAACGGTGAAGCTCGCGCTCGATCAGGTCGCCGACGATGCGACGCACATCGCCATCCACGACGCGGCACGCCCGTGCGCTTCGACGCCAATGATCGATCGTGTCTTCGACGCCGCGACCAAGTTTAGCGCGGTTGTTCCCGGCCTCCCCATGGGCGATACGGTCAAACGCGTAGACGAGGCGGATTCAAAATCCACTCCGCCAACCAGCCCAATCGACGCGATTCTCGGCGAAGCAACCAGTCCCACCGCCAACGCGAAGGCGGTCAACGAGACCGTCCCGCGGCACGGCCTGTACCGCGTGCAGACCCCACAGGTCTTTGAACGCAGCCTGCTGATCGACGCCTACAAGGCGCTGACACCCGACAACGCGGCGGGCATCACCGATGACGCAAGCGTTGTTGAGCGGTCCGGCAGCACCGTATACATCATCGAGGGCGACCCGCTGAACCTCAAGCTGACCCACCCTGCCGACGCGGAGCTGCTCGAAGCGGTGATGAAGATGCGTGACGAGCAGGACGCGAAGCAGGCGGCGGTCAAGCAACTATTCGGAGACGATGACGATGATTGACTTCACTAACCCGACGGGTCTGCTCGCGTTCCTCGGCCCTATCGGCTGACAGGAGCCGGTTTGTTGCTGCGCCTTCCCGCTCTTTGTCCTGGCGATCGTTTTTACCGTGCTCTACTTTACCGGTGTTCTCGGCGGGCAGAAGAAATAGGCTTTGTCGCGGCGGGGATCACTCCTGCACATCCATCTCAACCTCGCCTTGCTCGCCGACAACTTCCTCAAACGCCCCAGCATCCAGCCACTCCTTCGCTGATTCGTCACCGAGCAGGTGCGCATCGAGGAACGCGGTGGTGCTCTGCAGGATCAGGCCGTGGAACACCGGATCGGTCTCCGGGTCGGCCTTGCGAAGCCGGTTGTTGGTGCGTGTTTCACCGGCGAAGGTCATGTGGTCGGCACCGTCGAAGTTGATGAGGTACTTCGGCGGGCCGCCGCCGGACACGCCGGGCATCGTTTCGTATGGGGCCTTGCGCTGCTCGGCGGTCGTGCTGGTGATCGGGCTGGTGTCGAGCGTGCCGGTCATGAAGAGCGCCGGGATGTTGAGCGTCTTGTAGGTGCGCTCGTACAGCCGCTCGTTCGCGATTACCGGCGGGGACAACGGGATCATGCAGCGGACGCGCTCGTCGCGGTGCTGCACGGCACGCAGCCCGCCGGTCGTCATCCCGCCCGCCGCCATACAGGTCCAGGCACCGAAGGAGTGGCCTGCGATGCCCGCCCTATCCAGATCAAGTGAGCCGTGCAGCTTCGACGCCTCATCTTTGTTGAGCCGTGTCAACTCATCAAGCACAAAAGTCGTGTCTTTCGCGCGGTTCGTCGCGTTGTCGGGGTTGAGCGTCGCCCTGCGCATCGCCTCGAGCCGGTCGCGTGGGGGGACATCGCGCCAGACGCCGTCGTCGCTGCCCTTGTGCTGCACGTGGACGCAGACGTAGCCGTGCGTCGCCCAGCGCTTGCCGAGGTAGCTCAAGCCGTCGCGCGTCCCGCCCAGCCCGTGCGAGATAAGCACGACCGGGCGCGGGCCGTCGGCATCGGCCGGCCGATAGACACGCAGCGGGACATCGCGGTCGCGTGCTTCGTCGTGTAGATCGAGCAGGAAGGTCTCGACCTGGGACGGCCCCGGCTCGGGCTTGTAGGGGTCAGCGATCGCGGCCTGGCTGGTCAACACCGTGGCCAACAAGACAAGCCGGGTCACCCGCCGTGCGCTCACCAAACCGTGCATCGTTGTCCAACGCATCACGCGTCTCCCGATTGCATCAATCAACATCAACAAGGCGGATTACCGCCGAACGCGTTGTGCGTTGCACCGGGACAGACCAACCAAGGGCCGTTTACAGCCTTCTCGGCCGCGCCGCCCAGTGCATCTTGTGGGAGAGCATCGTCCAGTAGCTGAGCTCGGGGTTGTGGATCAGCGAGAGCGTCTTGGCGTATTTCTTCACGCGGACCTGCTGCCCGACCTCGAGCGGCACGGAGTCCTGGCCGTCGAGGACGAGCGCCGTGCCCTCGTTGCCGCGGTGCAGGTGCATCCAGGCGTCGCACTGGCCGGAGAAGACGATCGGGCGGAACGCGAGCGACTGAGGGTTCAGCGCCGAGACGCACATGCCGTCGATGCCCGGCGAGATGATCGGCCCTCCGGCGGAGAGGTTGTAAGCCGTCGAGCCCGAGGGGGTCGAGACGACCACGCCGTCGCCGGTGAAGATCGTCGCGCTCTGGCGTGACCAGGCCGGCTCGATGATCAATTCGATCTCGACCATGCGGAACGGCGGGCCCGCGATGATGACCGCGTCGTTGAGCGCGGTGCCGGTGAAGACCGGCTCTGGCATCGGCTCGGGTGTGACGTCCGTGCCGCCGTTGAGCCCACCCCACTGCGGCGCGCCCGCCGGGTAGACCGCGACCTCGAGCATGATCCGCTCAGAAACGCGCGAGCTCCCCGAAGCGATGAGTGGCCAGTGATTCTTGACATCCTCGATCGAGAACTCGGCGAGGAAGCCGAGCTTGCCGAAGTTGATCCCGAGGATCGGGACGCCGCGCTCGGCCATGACGCGGGCCTGGCTGAGCAGCGTCCCGCCGTCCGCCTCGACCCGGCCCCCGTCCCCGCCAGTGGCTGTCCGGCGGGCGGACCGGCATGGCGAGCCCACGGACGAGGGCCGCGCCGGGGCCGCCTATATTGAAGGGCGTGCGCGTCCACATCTGCGACGATCATGCCGCCTTCCGCGACGGCA
>JANQKT010000173.1 GCA_028280965.1 Phycisphaeraceae bacterium | reverse complement strand
CGCGTCGCTGAAGCTGTGGCTGAAGGTCGTCGGCGACCGGCGCCTGGCCGCGGAGTCGCTGGGCGCGATCATCAGCCAGCGCCTGGTCCGCAAGCTGTGCGAGACCTGCCGGGCGCCCTACCAGCCCGACGCCGCGGCGATGAAGCGCCTGAACATCGCCAAGGACAGCGTCGGCCAGCTCTACAAGGCTTCGGGCAAGGTCATCGTCAAGGACCAGGAGCAGCCCTGCCCCGCGTGCCAGGGCCTGGGCTACCGCGGGCGCGTCGGCGTGTACGAGATCATGTTCATCGACCGCGAGGCGCGCAGCCTCATCGCCTCGGGCGAGGGCGACCGCCTCCGCGCCCACCTCCGCAAGCAGCACATGGTCTACCTCCAGGAGGCCGCGCTGGCCAAGGTCGTCGAAGGCGTTTCCGACATCAAGGAAGTCACCCGCGTCATGGGTGAGCACAAGAAGGGCTGAACGACATGCTGATCGTCCTCAACCTCGTCATCATCATCTTTGTCCTGGGCATGGCCCTGCTGTGGGCGACCTACGGCTTCTTCTCCGGCTTCCTGCAGCTGGTCATCGTCATCGCCTCGGGCGTGATCGCGCTCGCCGTCTGGGAGCCGCTGACCTACTTCCTGCTCGCGCGCATGCCCGCGTATGCGCACGGCGTCGGGCTGCTCGCGCCCTTTGCACTGTGCATCATCCTGCTGCGCATCCCCCTGGACAAGTACTGCAAGATGAACCTCAACATGCCGCACCTGGCCAACCAGATCGGCGGCGGGGTGTGCGGCGCGGTCGCGGGCATCCTCGCCTTCGGCATGCTGCTCAACGGCGCGAACTACCTGCCCATCGAGCGCACCGCCATGGGCTGGGAGCCGTACACCATCCAGGGCACCGACGTGGTCGATAACCCGGAGGGACAGCTCTGGGCGTTTACCCGAGTCAACGAGTTCTCCGCCGGCTTCTTTGAGTTCCTCTCCGCCGGGGCGATGAGCCCGACCGGCGGGACGGCGCTGGCCGAGGCCCGGCCGGGCCTGGCCGAAGCGGCGATGAGGTTCCGCGTGCCCACCGACACCAACGCGAGCAGGGTGGCCCACCCCGACAGCGTGCAGATCGCCGGCGTCTACGCCGTGCCCGCCACCGCCGCCGGCGTCAACGCGCTGATCGAGCGCATCGCGATCGTCGCGTACCTCGCCCCGGCCTACAAGACCCCGGACGAGGTCAACTACGGAGAGTCCGGCATGGGCCTGGTCAACGCGCTGAAGCGCGACCTGGCCAAGCGCTTCGACGACCCCAAAGAGCACGGCAAGCCCAGCGCGATGCTCAATGTCGGCCTGATCACCGACACGAACCGCAAGCTCGAGCTGGGCGTCCGGTCCCCGGCGAGTGAGGAGGGGTTCGAGCAGTTCCTCAGCGCGGTGACGAAGAAACTCAAAGACACGCTGCTGAAAAACGAAGCGGGCGAGCCCAACGCCTTCGCCAGCGCGCTGGGTGAGGGCAATCAGCTGTGGGTCATCGACACCGAGTGGAACAAAGAAACACCCGGCGCCTACGACAGCGACGACAAGCTGCGCGTCGATATGACCCAGGTCCGCCTCCAGGTCAAGGCCGGGGGCGAGACACAGATGGTCGCGCCGACCGGCTACTCGATCGAGTACAACCAGAACAACAAGGCCCGCACGTTTACCGAGCTGAAGACCAACCAGATCTACCGGGCCTTCTCGCCCGACCCCGATTTCCACCTGGGTTGGGCCTTTATCCTGCCCGAAGGCCAGGAGCCGATCCGCTTCTTTGTCCGCGAGCTGCGGTTCGACCTGACGAAGCTGGAGACACCCGACGGCGCGGACTCGTCTGTGAACGCGAACTTCGGCGCGGTCGCCCGCGTGCTCGGCGTGCCGCGCCTGGCGGTGCAAACGGATGATCCCGACGGCGGTGGCAATAACACCAACCCCGGCGGCACACCCGACGTCAACACGGATGAGAAGTTCGAAGGCCCGACCCAGGTCGGCACGAGCGGCGGCACCGCCCAGATCAGCGAGCAGCTGCCCGCGACCTACGGCGGGGCGGGCGCCACCGGGCTTGACCACAACAAGGAGACCGAGCCGTGGACGCTCTTCAAGGGCAAGATGGAACGGGTCCAGAAGGGCCGGGGCGGCACGCGGTCCACCGTCCGCGAGGTCTCGGTCGGCCAGGGCTTCCGCCTGGTCCGTATCCAGATGGACAGCAGGCAGGCCCAGTCGCTCTATGGCGCTGCGCGCGGTGCGGCCCGGAGTGTCGAGCCGATGCGTGTCACCGCCGAGGACGGCAACGCCTACCAGGCGACCGGCTTCGTGCTGGACCGCGGCGGCGACTTCCTGCATATCGATATCCGCGGCGACGGCGCCGCCGCCGGCGGGCTGCACGCCAGCGAGCTGCCCAACTTCGGCCAGGGCGAGACGATGTACGTCTACTTCGAGGTGCCCGTCGGCAAGAAGATCGTCGACTGCTCGGTGGGCAACGGCGTGGAGGCCTTCGAGCAGCCGCTGACGGTGGTCGAGAAGAGTCGTCGTCGGCGGTAACGTCGTGCACGGCTCAGGCCGTATACTCGCGCTATGAGCCAGCCCGCCGAGTTCGCCGGCCAACGCGTCACCGTCATGGGCCTGGGCCGGTTCGGCGGGGGCGTCGGCGTGACCCGCTTCCTCACCGACCGCGGCGCGGACGTGCTCGTCACCGACCGAGACCCGGCGGGCAAGCTCAAACAAAGCCTTGAGCAGATCCAAGACCTGATCGATTCGGGCCAGGTTTCTCTGCGCCTGGGCGAGCACAACGTCAGCGACTTCACGACCTGCGACCTGGTCGTCGTCAACCCGGCGGTGAAGCCGGGCAACCGGTTCGTCCGCGCCGCCGAAGCCGCGGGGATCGAGGTGACGACGGAGATGCGCCTGCTCGTCCAGCGGCTGCCGAACCGTTTAAGAACGATCGGCGTGACCGGCAGCGCGGGCAAGTCGACAGTGACCGCGATGATCGGGCATGTCTTAAACAAAGTCTTTAGCGCCGCCCCGCAAGAGGCGGGCTCTGCCAAAGTTTGGGTCGGCGGCAACATCGGCGTGTCCCTGCTGCCGGTGATCGATCAGATCGGTGAAAACGACTGGGTCGTGCTGGAGTTGTCCAGCTTCATGTTGGAACGCTTAAAGAAAGGCGCCCACTTCCCCGGCTGGTCCCCGCATATCGCGGTGATTACGAACATCAGCCCGAATCACCTAGATTGGCACGGGGCGATGGCGGAATATGTCGCGGCGAAGCGAGTGATTTCTAACTATCAGAAGCCTGGAGATTTCTGCACTGTTGATCAGAGCGTGGATGACTGCTTTAGTAACAGTGCGGGACGCAACCATTGGATGGTTGATGGTGTAAGTGGTCTAACACTTGTTCAGCCCGAGGAAGGCGAGGCGACAAAGACCCTTTCAAAGCTTCCTGGTCGGCATAACTACAAAAATGAATGCTTTGTCGATTCTGTATGTCAAGACGTTTTAATTAATCTTTATGAGCAATCGCGGAGCGAGGCGCAGCATTTAAATGGTCTGATCACTTCGGCGATCGCCTCATTTCCCGGCCTCCCACACCGCCTGCAACTGGTCGCGGAACACAACGGCGTGCGTTACTACAACGACAGCAAGTGCACGACACCCGAGGCGGCGATGCTCGCGGTGCAGGCGTTTCTGAAAGGCGACGAAAAACCCGGTATCCATCTCATCCTCGGCGGGCATGACAAGGGCAGCGACCTGTCCGCGCTAGGCGAGCTGGCCGCGTCGCAATGCAAGACGGTGTACACGATCGGCGCGACGGGTGACGCGATCGCGGAACAGATCTTGTCGGTGGGAAGCGATGCGCCGCCTGCTCGGCCGAGCTCCTGTGGCGGGGTGAGCTGGCCCGCGGCGGCCGCGGAGGTTGTGCGCTGCGGGGAACTCGATCGCGCGGTTGATGAGGTTCAAAAGCGGGTGTCGCCCGGCGATGTCGTGCTGCTCTCGCCGGCGTGCGCGTCCTGGGACCAGTTCGAGAACTACGAGCAGCGCGGCGAACGGTTTATCGATTTGGTGAAGCAGTCGGCGACAAGAATGGTTGAAGAGTAGCAGGGTTTACTAGATCGGCAGCGCCGCCATCTGATATGCCGCGGCGATCATCAGGCATACAAACGCGATGCGCACCCACTTCAGCGGCAGCGCGTGCGTCAGCTTGGCGCCGAGCCTTGCACCAAGGATCGCGGTCGGCGCGAGGACGGCAGCGAAGAGCAGGGCGGTCGCCCAAGCCGGGCGGGTCAGTTCAGCCCCTGTGTAATGCCCGCCCAGCGTGGCGAGCTTGAGGCTGGCGCCGATCATGGCGCTGAAGACCATCACAAACGACGAGTTCGCGATCGCGTTGCGCAGCGGGACGCGGGCGACGCTGTGCTGCAGCGGCACCGCCACCGCGCCGCCGCCCACGCCCAGCAGCCCGGCGGTCGCGCCCATGACCGAACCGACAAACCCGCAGCGCGGCGGGGTGACCCGGGCGTCGTCCAGTGATTCGTCCTGCCCGGCGACGCGCGGGCGCAGCTTCAGCAAGTTCACAATGATCACATAGACCAGGAACAGCGCGAGCACACGCCCGAGCCACCGCCCGCCCTGTTCGTCGGCGAAGACGGGCAGGTTGCTCGCGAGCACGCCGAGCACGATCGCGACGAGCGCCGCGGGCAGCATCCAGCGGAGGACGCCCGGCACGAGCGCCCCGGCCTGGTGGTGGCGTCGGGCGGCGGGGAGTGCGACGGCGACGTTGACCGCCATGGCCGAGGCCTGGTAGAGGTGCTGGTGCTCGCCGGTGCCGTAGAGCAGGGCGAGGCCGGGGATCATGACGACGCTGCCGCCGACGCCCAGCAGCCCGCCAAGCGTGCCGGCGATCATGCCGATGAGCACGATGAAGGCGAGGGTCTCGGTCTGGAGCGGGTCGGGCATGAGTAAATGCTTTGCGCAGCAAAGATCAGGGGGACAGGCATTCTTGCCTGTCAATTCGACGCAGCCGAGTCGTAACGCGATTCAGGCCCTCGGCCTGTTGACAGGCAGGGATGCCTGTCCCCCTCCAAGACTGCGCGTGGATGATCGGACTTTATGTGCGGTCAGATTTTTAGCATAGTGACCCGTGAATGGCCTCGCTTTGCGGCGCGGGATGTGTAGAATCGGGGTACAGCGCGGAAGCGCGAAATCGCCGGTCAGATCGGGCCGATGCCCGATAGAGAGAGGTAGCCTGCCTGCGTCCCCGCCGGCCCGAATGGTTGGAGCGTATTCTCCGATGTCCCAGCAGCCCGACCTGTCCGCCGGCAACCTCGCCTACGCCGAAGCGCAGTACGAGCGCTACCTTGCCGACCCCGCGTCGGTGGATGATGTCTGGCGGCGGTTGTTCCAGGGCTGGTCCGAGCAGATGAACGGCTCGGCGAACGCGGTGGGCCCGAGCTTCGCCCCGCGCAGCATCTTCGACCCCGCCGGCACGCTCCCGGTGGTCGCGGCATCGGCTAACGGCCAAGCGGCACCGAGTACCACCGGCTTGGCCCCGATGCAGAGCGGCCCGGCGGCGGTCATGCAGCACCGGGTGGACATCATCATCCGCAACTACCGGATGCTCGGCCACCACTACGCGCACTACAACCCGCTGGACGAGCACGCCAAGCCGCCGCAGGCCGAGCTGACCACCGAGCACTACGGCTTTACCGAGGCCGACCTCGATCAGCCGTTCGTCACGACATCAACGGTGCCCGGCGACCGGACGCGCACGCTGCGTGGCATCCTGACGCAGTTGCGGAACACCTACTGCCGCCAGATCGGCGTGCAGTTCATGCACATCGACGACCTGCCGACCCGGCGGTGGCTGCAGCGGCGGATGGAGGAATCGGAGAACGCGATCCAGCTCTCGCGCAAGGAGCAGATCCGCATCCTGACCCGGCTGACCGACGCGACGCTGTTCGAGGAGTTCATCCAGCGCAAGTTCATCGGCGCCAAGTCGTTCTCTTTGGAGGGCGGTGAGACGCTGATCCCGCTGCTGGATTTGTGTTTCGAGCACGCCGGGGAGATGGGCACGCGCGAGATCGTCATCGGCATGGCCCACCGCGGCCGGCCCAACGTCCTGGCCAACATCCTGGGCAAGAGCCCGCAGAAGATCTTTCGCGAGTTCGAGGACGTGGACCCCGAGCTCTACATGGGCGGCGGGGACGTGAAGTACCACCTCGGGTACTCCGGCGATTGGCGGACGCGCTCGGGCAAGAACATCCACCTGTCGCTGTGCTTCAACCCCTCGCACCTGGAG
>JANQKT010000242.1 GCA_028280965.1 Phycisphaeraceae bacterium | reverse complement strand
GAGCCCCCCCCTTGCGGGCGGGCGCTAAGCGGCAGCGCTATACGGGTTGCAGCGCTTTGGGGCCGATGGTCACAATCGTCAGGTCTTTAACGGCGCGGTCGGCGACAAAACGGTTGACATCATCCAGCGTTACGGCGTCAACCCGGCCGGCCATCTCGTCGAGCGTGCGTGGTCGGCCGTGCACGTACTGGTCCGCGGCGATCGCGCCGGCGCGGGCGCCGGAGGATTCGCCCTGCATGACCAGCCGCGCTTTGATACCGACCAGGGCCCGCTGCAGCTCGTCGGCTTCGACGCCTTGCGACAAACGGCGCAGCTCAGCGATGAAGACAACGAGGGTTTCCTGCGCCCGCGGCACGGTCGTGCCGGCGTAGCCGAGCACTGCACCGCGGTCGCGCATGCCGGCGTAGCTGGCGTAGACCGAGTAGCACAGCCCGCGCTTCTCGCGCACCTCGGTGAACAGCCGGCTGGACATCCCGCCTGACAACACCGAAACGGCCGCGCGTTGCAGCATCGACTGCGCGTCCGGGTCGGCCGGGGCGTCGTAGCCGATGCCGATGTGGACCTGCTCGGTGTCGGCCTCGAGGTGCGTGTAGCCGCGCGGCGGGTCGGCGGTCGGCTCGATCTCATCAACTGCGCCTTGCCAGTCGGCGGTGAGCGCGCTGACCCGATCAACAAGTTTGGGCCAATCGACCTGCCCGGCGAAAGCGAGGATCGACCCGCCGGGCACGACGCCGGCCTGCCAGAACGCGCGGGCGTCGTCGAGCGTGAGCGCCTGCAGGTGCTTGGCGACGCCATCGTTCGGCCGGCCGAACGGCTCGGGGAAGTGTTGTTGGCGGAGCCGGATCATGGCCCGGCGCTGGGGGTCGTCGTCGAGCGCCATGATCTCCTGAAGGCACAGGTCGCGCGCGGGCTCGAGTTCGTCGGCATCAAGGTTGGGCGACAACGCCTGGTCGAGCAGCAGCGGCAGCGCGGCGTCGAGGTTATCGCCGATGAGCGTCGCGCCGAAGCGCAGGTGGCGGTTGCCAGTGGATGTCGAGCGGTGCACGCCGAGCGTGTCGAGCGCCTCGCTGAACTGGCGTGACGAACGCCCGCCCGCGCCGCGGCCGACGAGCTCGGCGAGCAGCGGGGCGACGCCCTGCTGTTCACCGGGCTGGCGTGACACGCCCGCGGGGGTGAGCAGCGACATCGCCAGCGACCGCACGCCCGGCATGGGCTCGGCGAGCAGGGTCAGGCCGTTGGGCAGTTGTTGACAGTGGATCTCCTGCATAGGCGGGAGATTGTACAGGCGACGGGAGACGCTGCGTGACGTCAGCACCTAAGCGACGCGCGGCATTCAAATGTACTCACACCGTTGCACGCCGGCACAAGTCGATCAACGCGTCGACCTGCTCGCGCATGCTCTCGACCTCCGCCGCCGGTCCCGATTCATCGATCAGGCGCTCCAGCGCGCCCGCGGTCTCGGTGATTGGCGCAAACCCGTAGCCGGCCCCGGCGCCTTTGAGCTGGTGCGCGACCGTGCGCAGCTGACCCAGGTCGTTCGTGTCCGCGGCGCCGCTGATTGCCTGCACGCGGTCGGCCATCTCTTCAACAAAGAACTCCACAAGCTCGACCATGTCCGGGTCGCTGGCAAGCGTGCTCCGCAACGGCGTGCCGAGGTTGTCCTGGGGGCTGGTCATGGATTGCCTCGCTTTCCTGTGAACCCTACAGCAGATTCTGAACAGTTGTCGTAAACGGTGGTGGTTATTTATCGAGCGTCGGACGCGCCGGTTCAAACGGCTCGGGATCGGCGGCTTGTTCCTGTATCGGCTGATCGCCGGCGTCGGATGCCGAATCGGCCGATGCGTCGTCGGCCGCTTTGCTGCCGGATTGCCCGGCCGGATTGCCCAGGATGTTCTGATCCTCATCCAGCAGCGGTGCGAAGACCGCCTCGGTGATTTCTTCGGGTTTCGGCTCGGGCTCGGACCAAGTCTGGTTCGCCAGCGACGCGTACTGCCGGGCGGGTGTCTTGCCCGGGTCGTGCGCGATCGGCCGACGCGACGGGTCGGGGATCTGCTCGAAGGCGTCCAGGCCCGTGCCGTTGACTTCGTTATAGAGCGCCAGCGTCAGCGCCTCGCTGGCCCGCGGTGTGACCCGGGCGCGGAAGACCCGGGTCGTCGGGTTGTACCAGAAGCCCGCCTGGCCGGGACCGGTCACGACCGGGTCCGGCGGGTGAACGCCCAGGTCGCCCGGCGGGGCGAGGTCGATCCAAGGGTGATCGCCATTCAATAAGTTATTCGTCGGCACGTCCTGGCCGAACCACTGCTTGTGCAGGTGGACCAGCAGGACCTCTTGATCCGCCATCGCGGACTGGACCGCGGTGTGGTAGCGCGCCTGCTCGTCCAGCCGCTGCAGCGCGTCCTGCACCGCCGCGATATCGCGCGACTCCTGCTGGCGGTCGTGGTTGAGCACCACCACGCCGACCGCGACCGCGACGACCATCAGTCCGATCAGGCTGTCGATGAGGATGCGCATGGCTTGGGTCTCGCAACAACACACCGCCGGGCCGATGCACGGCAACGCACCGGCGGCTCCTAGCACAGTGTCGGATTGAATCGGGCCCGAGAAAAGCCCGCGCCCCGGCGTTGAGGCGCTTCTCCGGGCTGCCGGGCCGTTACGACCGGCACAAAAGTAAAACCCCGCACCGATCGGAAGGTGCGGGGCGGATGGCGACGACAGGACTCGAACCTGTGACCCGGGGCTTATGAATCCCCTGCTCTACCAACTGAGCTACGTCGCCGGGTGTTGGGAACAGGGCATTGTAACTGAGTCAGGATTTCGGGCAAGGCGGCGAGACCAGACGCTTCGCATTGGCGTCGTTGGTCATTTGGCATGGGCATGGTCTGCTTGGTTGAACCCTGCTCGGCCTAACCGTTTTTTGACCACGGACTTGCGCCGCGGCCGATGGTTACCGGCAGGGGCAAGGAGGCCCGTGCATGAGCCGCAACGGAATGCTGAGGCACGGCCCGTGTCCGTTCGTCGATGACGGCGACGGCCGGTGTAGCTGCCGGATGACCAAGCAGACCCTGGCCCAGGCGTTCGACTACTGCCTGGGCGGCGGGCACTTTGCCTGCCACACGTATCAGGCCCTCTCGTGGGAACGCCAGGCGGACGCCGATGACTCAGAGACCGAGCTTCAACCCCGCCCCGCGGCACACCACCCCGACGCTCCGCTCGGCCACCCCGCGCTCCCCGCTGCCGCCACGACCTTCACCGGCCACTACGTCGCCCTCACCCGCGCCGGCAAGGCCGTCGCCTAGCGCGACCACCACCAAACCCAGCAAGACCCGCAAGCCCTCGCGCTTCGAGGCGCCGGTCCGCGACTTCCTGACCTACTGCAAGGTCGAGTGCGGCTTCTCGCCCGCGACCCTCGCGGCCTACGCCGGCGACATCCGCGACCTCTGGGTCGAGCTCGCCCAGCTCGGCCACACCTCCTGGGAGGACCTCACGCACGAGGGCATCACCGAGCACCTCCGTGGCCTGCGCGACTCGCGCGGGCTCGAGCTGTCATCCATCGCCCGCCACGTCGCGACCATCCGCGTGTTCTGCCGGTTCATGCACACCGCCGGGGTGATCGAGGAGAACCCGGCCGAACTGCTCGAGCAGCCCGAGACCTGGAAGAAGCTGCCGACGGTCATGCAGGACGAGCAGGTGCAGAAGCTTTTGAGCGCGCCCCAGCCCAGCGACGCGCTGTATCTGCGTGACGTGGCGCTGCTCGAGCTGCTCTACGCCGGCGGGCTGCGCGCCTCCGAGCTCGCGGACATGGACACCACCGCGATCCACTTCGAGCTGGGCGTCTGCCGCGTGCTGGGCAAGGGAAGCAAGGAGCGCCTGGTCCCCATCGGCCGGCCGGCCCTTCGCGCCGTGCAGCGCTACCTCGACGAGCTGCGCCCGGACCTCGAGAAGCCAGCGGTCTCCGGCGAGCGGATCTTCCTCTCGCGCACCGGCCAGCCGATCACCCGCGTCGTCGTCTGGCAGGTCGTTAAACGCCACGCCGCCCGCGTCGGCCTCAAGGACATCCACCCGCACACCCTGCGGCACTCCTTCGCCACCCAGATGCTCGCCGGCGGCGCCGACCTCCGCGTTGTCCAGGAACTGCTGGGCCACTCCAATATCAACACGACCCAGGTCTACACCCACGTGGACCGGTCGCGGCTGAAAGAAGTGGTCAACCGGTTCCACCCGCGGCCATAGATATCTAGCCACGCTAGCAATGATCACGGCGTGAACTGTGGATACGCCGTCTCCAAATCCAGCACGTCGCTGACATCTTCCTGCAACGCCAACAACCCCGCGAACAGCTCTTTCATCACCTGCAGCGACTCGGGCAACCGCGCCAAATCTGCTGTCTCCAGCGGGTCTTTGTCCAGGTGGTACAGCCGTGCGACGGGCACCTTCGGGTACAGGATCAGCTTGTAGCCGTCGCGGGTGATCATGCGTTGGCCCTCGCGGTAGCCGCCGTAGATCGCGTCGTAGTGCTCGGCCGATTCGTCTTGCAAGAGCGGGTTTAGCGATTTGAAGTCGATGTGTTCGGGCTTGTCTTTGATGCCCGCCCACTCGAGCGTCGTGGGCATGATGTCCTGCAGGTAGATGCCCGTGCTGATCTGTTTGTTCGCCCCGATGCCCGGGCCGCGGAGGATGAACGGGACGCGGACCGAGTGGTCGTACATGTTCTGCTTGCCCATCAGCCCGTGGTGGCCGACGGCCAGGCCGTGGTCGGCGGTGAAGACAACGATCGTGTTGTCGGCCTTGCCGGTCTGCTCCAGCGCATCGAGGATGCGTTTGATCTGATCGTCGAGGTGCGTGATGATCGCGTAGTACTCGGCGCGGTTCACGCGCACGGCGTGCTCGGACCGCGGGTGCGGCGCGAGCCTTTCATCACGCAGGCCCGGCGGGCACTGCATGGCTTCGCCGTACGGGTACTTGGCCACGAACGGCTGCGGGATCTTGATCTCGTCCGGCGGGTACATATCCAGGTACTTCTGCGGCGCCTGCCGCGGGTCGTGCGGCGCGTTGAAGGCGATGTACATGAAGAAGGGCTTGCCTTCCGGCAGCTCCGCGGCGTGCCTCAGGAAAGCCTGGGTATCGTCCGCGATGACCTCGGACCAGTGTTTGCCTCCTTTCCAGAACCCGCCGAACTTCGGGTCTGCCGGGTCCCAGGTGTCGGTGCCATCGGCGAGCGGGCGGTTGTAACCCTCCTTTGTCTGGTTTGGCATGCCCGGCCGTTCGTGGACCATGTGATCGAACGACTTCTTCGCCGACGCCTTCACGTGCCACTTGCCGGTCATGTAGGTCTCGTAGCCGGCGTCCCTCATGTACTCGGACCACCACCGCCCGGCCTGGCGTTCCTGCTCGGCCTGGTTGTGCAGCGCCTGGCTGGTCCAAACAAATCGCCCGCTGTTGAGCATCATCCGGCTGGCGATGCACACCGCGCCGGAGTACGAGCCCATGTTGTAAACGTGGGTAAAGGCCGTGCCGTTGTGCACCAAGCTGTCGATCGTCGGTGTCTTGATCTGGTCGTTGCCCAGCGCCGCGATGCAGTCGTAGGCGTAGTCGTCGGCGAAGATGAACAGGATGTTGGGGCGGTCCTGCGTCGTGGCCGCCGACGGCCGGGCGACAGCAAACGCGGTCAGGCAGCACGCGATCAGGGCGAGGCGCAGCAGCATGGTGCTCTCCTGGGGTTGGGTTGCGCTATGATACCGTCATGCAGTGCAACATCGACGCGAAGGGCAAGGCGGTCCGCCTGATCTACGGCCTGCTGATGATCGTGGCCGGGGCCGTTGTCGCCGGGCTCGGGGTCGCGGGCGGGTTCGGCGGGTGGTGGGTCTGGGCGGTTGCGGGGGCGCTATTGCTGCTGGGCGCGTTCGGGGTGTTCGAGGCGCGGGCGGGGTGGTGTGTGGTGCGGGCGATGGGGTTCCAGACGCGGTATTGAGTCGCAACCCGCGGCGCTGTTTATTCGTGCGGAGATGTCGTACCTGTTGCCTACAGCCATTCGCTGTGCCGCCGTATGGATCATTTGTACAAGCTGGGATTCAGACGGACATAGGGCCGGCCGTGAGCCTCCTTGGTTCGCAGGATATCCATTCGGACCAGCGCGGCAACGGTATTCAGGTCCGCGTGATACCGGCTCAAAGCCAGCCAGTCATTCTGGTCGTGGAGTTCGCACGCAATACGCTCAGCAGCGTCGCGTTGATCGTCGGGGATCAACCGAGCATTCGTCAAGTCGTGCAGCCCTTCAGCGGTGATCTTCGGGATCACCAGCAAAAATGCGAGCACAACCTCACCGGCGATCGCGTTGTTGCCCGACACCTGCTCGATAAACGACCGCTCCTCACGGACCTCGATCTCGGCGTCCTGGTTGAAATAGAACCAGGCCGTGCCGAGCAAGAGAAAGACCAGCATGATCAACAGCCCCACGTTGAACAGAACCGGGCCAACTTTCTCGATGAATGCCATGGCGTCCAAGAGCCAGACGACGCCCCCGCCCGCGGCAAGCAGTGCCAGCCAGCCGATCGCCCCGGCGATGAGCATGCCACGGCCGGCCTTGCGGTGTTTCGTCTGCTGATCGGCGAGTGCCTGATTGAAATCGAAACCTGCCATGGCAAGAAGATAACGCGCGGACCTGCGCGATGCGGTCGCCATCCGCGCGGCGTTGGCTGTCGCCGATGCCGCGGGCTTGTGGGCGGCTTTCCTAGACAGCGCTGTTGGGGATCGATCTACTCTTCCGCAACGCGCAGGAGCTGCGACTGGCTCTTCTCGACGATCTTGATCTTGATCGGCGGGATCTCGTTGTTCGGGGGCGAGACGGTGACCTCCGCGGTGTATGTCATGCTGTCGTTGCGCGCAACCGTCTCGCGTCGCGACAGGTCAAAAAAGATCTTGCCCGCGCCCTTCGCCTCGCTGATCTGGATATCGATGTCCGGGCTCTCCTCGGGCAGTTCGCTGAGGTCCACCTCGATCTCGATGTCCGACTCGGCGTCGATCGTCGCGATCGGCACCCCCTCGATCTGGCCGAGCGAAGCAAAGGTAAACGTCGTGTCCCACGCCGCGGTCGCGTCGGCGCCGGGCAGGACGTTGTCCTGGTTCCAGGTGTTCTTCGCGTTCCAGGTCTGGCCCGGCGTCGCCGAGGCCGGCGCGGCGATCAGCGTTGCCAGCTCGCTCGCGGTTTCCTTGAAGTCCAACTCCTCGGGCACCACGCCGGCGTCCTGCGCCTCCTGGCCCGCGGCGTTGGCCAGCTCGTCGATCCCCTCGACCGCGGCGATCGTGCCGTCGGCGTTGACGCGCACGGTCAGCGGCGTGTTCACCATCGCGGTGATCAGCTGGTCAAACATCGGCTCGTCGCCGGTCGGGTTCTCCGAATCAAACACCACCGGCTCGGCCTCGCCGGCGGTGATGGTGAACTTGATCTTCACCATCTTCATCGTGCACGTCGCGCTGCCGTCCTCGTTGACCTCGTCCACGGTCCACGTCGTCTGCCCCTCGCTGAGGTAGACCGTCTTTTCCGAGCGCACCTGCCCGAACAGCTCCGCCGTCTCTTCCTTCTGCATCCTCGACCAAAAGTCGTAGCGCGCGGCCTGGCCGACCTCCCAGCCCGGGCGGAGGTCCACCGGCTTGTCGTCCTGCGCCCAAGCGGGGAGGGCGAGCAGGAGCACGAATAGCATTAGAAACAACAGGCTTTGGCGGATCAGCATCATGGCGGGGTTCGGTAGAGGTTCGGCCGTCCGTGGCGGGGTCGCGCCGGCACACAGGGCCGACCGGGGCGACAACCATACCAGACGCCGGCCGGCCCCGGCGGGTTCGGTCAGCCGTTATCGAAGATCGCATCGGGCCCGATCTTCTCGCAAACCAGCAGCAGGGCCTTCCATTGCCCGTCCACGTATTTCCAACGGATAAACCACTCGCTGAATTCCATGCCCTGCGCCTCGGCAACCGCGCCCTCGGCCCGCACGCGGATCGCCGTTGTGCCCAGCTCGGGCTCATTCTCATGCAATGCGACAACCGCGCTGCGGAGCATCAGGTCGTCGATCGTCGCCTCGTTGATCCGGGCCTCGACCTGGTCGCGTGTCAGGTCCCGGCCCATGAACTGCGTCGTCGAGTCCGGCAGCACGATGTCCCGGAACGCGGGCATGTCCTTGTCTTCCACCGCCAGCAAGAGGTCGCCGAGCGCCGCCTCGAGCTGCTCGCGCTTCGTCGTAACCTGCGACGCGATCAGCCATACCACGCCGAGCAAGACCAGCGATGCCCACGACGCGTGCATGAGTTTTTTGTTCTCGGTGCGTCGCCCGGCAACGCGCATCACCGCCCAGACGATCGCCAGCCCCGCGATGAGCAGGCCGGGGGATTCGAACAGGTGGGTCGTAATGGCGGATTGCGCGAACACGGGCATATAAGAGTTGTAAATGATGAAGGGGCGGATGTCGAACGATGTGCCAATGACCAAGCCTAAACAGCCAATGTTGATCCAATTGATCGCATGAGACGTTGCTTAATACGCGTTGCGCTTGCGCGGCGGGACCGAATCGAGCTTGATCGTCGCGAGCAGTTGAGCGATACGCTCGCCCGCACGGCCGTCACCATAAGGGTGTTTAGCCTTGCGTGTGCCGGCCTGCAGACTGCCTGCATCCCTGACCGATCGGCGGATCGTCTCGGCCGCGTAACTGGGCGCATCGACCACCAGCCTTGGCCGCTCGCGCCCGGCCTGGCGCGTGCCGAGGTTGACCGCCGCGGTGCCCAGCACCGCCGCCTCGATCAGGCCCGCTGACGAATTGCCAACCAAGACACCGGCCCCCGCGAGCAGCGACAGGAACCGCTTGCGCGGCAGGTGATCGACCGGCTTGACGCCGTGGTCGGCGATCGCCCGCATGATGCCCGCCCGGCCCGGATCGTGGTTGGGCGACATGACCAGGCGGTTGTCCTTCGCGGTCGCTTTGAGAATCGCGTCCATCCATCGGCGCTCGGTCTCGTCGCTCGCGCCGACCGGGTGGTGCATCACGATGACATCGGGCGCATCGTCCGCGGGCTTCACATCCCGCAGCGTATCGACCGCCGGCGAGCCGGTTCTGTAGACGTGCTCGGGGTTTTCGCCCATACGAACAAGCCGCCTGCGGCTCTGCGCCGTCGCGGCGAAGTGCAGGTGCGCGAGCTTGCTCGTCGCGTGGCGCATGGCCTCGTCCGCGACGCCCTCGGCCCGGTCCCCGCCGTGGATATGCGCGACCCGGAACCCGCCGACCTGCCCGGCCAGCGCCCCGGCCAGCGCCTCGATCCGGTCGCCGATGACCAGCACGACGTCCGGCTTCATCTGCGCAAATGCCTCGCCGAACCCCGCGACCCCGCGGCTGAGCGCTTGGACATCTTCACCCCGCGTCGCCGCTGCGCCGCGCCGCTGCATCCGCACGCGTGCCGCGATCGGGTGGGTGATGTCGTGCACGCTGCGCGTGGTCAGGTGCGTGCCGGTGACCAGGAGTTTGAGCCCGAGCTTCTTGTGCGCATCGATCGCGTCGAGCACCGACATCAGGATGCCGTATTCCGCCCGCGTGCCGGTGATGGCGGCGATTGTGCGCATCGCCCTTACCCCGCCGCCCGCTTGGCTTTCTTCTCCGCCCGCGCAAGCAGCGCCGCTTCCGCGACCTGGAAGTCCGCCTCGGTATCGACATCGATCACCTCGCCCGGCTCTGTCACAATCGCCCGGCGGTCTTGACCTAAAAACGCGTGCGGCTCGCCCTCGACAACCCGGAACAAGGACGTGCGTGTCAGCGCGATCACCCCGCCGTCGAGGATATAGACCGGCGGGAGGTCCTGCCGCCGGTAGATGCTGTTGTCGCTGTACATGCCCAGCTCGCCGGTCTCGGCGTCAACGGTCTTCATCCAGTACGGGTGGTTCTTCCCGACCGGGCAGACGCTCTGCACGCTGTCGGCGTTTGTCCCGGTCAGCTTATCGATCGCGCGGTCGGCCAGGTCGGGGGGGCGGACGGGGATGTTGCCGTACAGCAGGCAGACCGCCTGGTGCATGTCCACGACCTCGTTGACGGCGTGGCGGGCGGCGGCGTCAACGGTCGCGGCGTCGTGGGCCAGCTCGGCCGGGCGCTGAACAACCTCGACGCCCATCCGCTGCGCGATCGCCGCGAGCTCCTCGCCGTCGGTCGTGACGATCACACGGTCGATGCGCGTGCTCTTTAGCGCGTGCTCGATCGTCCAGGCGAGCATCGGCTTGCCCGCGATCGGCAGCGCGTTCTTGTTCGGCAGGCCCTTGCTGCCCGCCCGCGCGAGGATCACGCCTAGCACGCCCTGATTCATCATCAACCCTTCTCTTTATGCCCAAACTTGTGTGTCGCCTCAGCCGGCCGCCGCAGTAGACGCCTGCAGCCGTTGCTGCGCTTCCAACCATTCGGCACACGCCGGGCAGACCACGGCGGCGCTACCCGGCTCATCGGCCAGCGACGGCGCATTCTGCCACAGTTCGAGGAGCGAGCGCTCGTTCACCGAGCCCAGCGGCAGCCGCCCGAGCCAGTCCTGCCCGCACAGGCAGACGCGCCCGTCGCTGAGCACCGTCAGCCGGTGCTTCTGCCTGGCTAAATCAATCGGCCGGTCCGGCGGGCGCGGCACCTCCATCGGCACCGGGCCCATGTCCGGGATCAGCCCGCGCCCGGTTTGTGCGCGATCGATCACCACCCAGCCGGACACGGTCATCCAGCGTTCAAAGAACGTCTCCATGTCCACCAGGTTGTCGGCGACCTTGACCATCCGCGGCACGACCCAGCCCTGGAAGCCCTTGTTACGTTGCCGATTCACGTTGCGGCACTGGAACAGCCGCTTGAGGTTGTCCATCACCCGCGCGTAGCCGTCGGTGCCCATCAGTTTTTCATACGTCTCGGCCGAGTCGGCGTTGAGCCGGACGCTGATGGCGTCCAGCGGCAGTGATGCGAGTCGATCGATCGCGTCTTCTTCAACAAGCAGGTCGGTCTCGATGCCGACGCCGAGCAGACCGGATTGTGTTGCACGCTGAAGGACCTCGAACCAGCCGTCGTGCAGGAGCGCATCGCCGAGTCCGCCGAAGAGGGCAGCGGCATCGCCGGGTTCCGGGAGCTGATCCAGCAGTACCGCCGTTGTTGAATCGCTCATCTCCGGGCGAGGCAGATCGATGTGGTGCTGCGGAACGATCGGGCCGTTGACCGCGCGCCTCGGCGTCAGCTCGATGTTGAACTGCTGGGGCAGGCGCTCGAACTGCCGCCAGGGCTCGTCGGTCTCAATAGCGCGCGACGCGTCGGTGACCGCGATGGCGTCGGCGGTTTCGAGTTCGTCGCCCAGGCGCTCGGCGACCGCGCGCAGGTGATCGATCGCGCGCGGCGTGTCGTAGATGAACCGCCGGTACTGGTCGCGGACCGACGCGGGGACCGGGACGTTGACATCCTTGCCGACCGGGTCGATCGTCGGCTTCTTGGGGTTGTAGCACAAGAGGTTCGCGACCGTCGCGGAGTGCTCGACCATGTCCGCGGCGACGGTGTGGTGCAGCACCAACGGGCCCAGGCCGGGCGGGGCCTGGGTGAACGTGACCTTCATCGCGTCGGGCGCGCTGCGGTGCAGCTCGAGCTGCTTCGTCGCCAGCGCCGGGTCAAACAGGCACCAGTCGGCACGGAGGACGACGGCGGACTCGGCACCGTGCCGCTGCATCGCGCGGTGGATCGGGTAGGCGGGCAGCAGCTCGTCGTAGACGGTCATCCCGCCGATGCCGCCGCGCCAGGCGGTGAGCGACCACTTGCGGCCCGAGGCGATCACGCCGTGCAGCCAGTTGTCGCCCGGGCGTGTTTGGATCTGCTCGATAAGGATCGGCGGGGCGCCGGCGGGGTTTTCAAACGTGCCATCCAGCGCCTGCCCCTCGGCGTGCAGCAAGACGATCGCGTCGATGCCCTCAACCCGCGCGGCGCGGTCGATCGTGTGTTGCAAGACCGCCTTGCCGCCCAACTCGTCACGCAGCGACACGCGGTGGCCGAATCGCCCACACTCAAGGTCGGTCGGGATGATGGCGATGCTGGTCATAACGACTGCTGTCTTCTATAGCCGCGCACTCACGCTGCGGTGATGAGTGCGCGTTGCGTTGGTGTTTTTTCTGCTGAACCGATCGCGTCCATCAGCCGCCGGCGCGCCTCGTTGAAGATCTCCAGCGCCTCGTCACACGCCTGGTCGATGAAGTCCATGTTGTCCAGGTCGCGTTCGATCTGCGCAAGCTGCCGATCGAACTCGTCGGCGTGCTCGGTGTGGTGGATGCCGCGGTCCGCACGCTCCCGCCGGAACGTGCCGACGGTGTTGATCGAGTTGACTAACGAGAACGCTTCTTTCAATTCGCCGTGCACGCGTTCGGTGTTTTTCTGCACCTGCTTGAACAGCTTCTCCGCCTTCTTGCGGTCGTGCTGGTGCTCGCGCAGGCGTTTGAGCAGGCCGGCCGTATCGAGCGTGACACGCTTGAGCTCGCGCACGCTGTCGATCCGCCCGTCGAGGAGGCCTTCGAGCTGCTTCAGCCGTTCACGGCTCAGCCCGGCTTCGGCGGCCGGCAACGCGGGCACCACGCGTGTCGCGTGTTGATCCAGCGCATTGCGCAGCGTGCTGAGCCGTGTGTGCGCCTTCGGCATCCCGCCCTCGGTCGCATCGATCACGGTCAGCCCCGCCGCCTCGGCTTCGGCGAAGTCACGCTCGAATTGGCCCAGGTACGTGCTCATCTGCTCGTCGGTGAAGATCGGCCGGCCGTGCACGTCCTCGGCCCGGCGGAGGTTGCCGCGCATCCGTACGACGCGCGTCCACTCCATTGTCTCGATCGTGTTGAACGGCCCGAGCTCGGGCGCCCAGACCCTGTGCACCGCGGTGCCCGGCGCGTAGTAGAGCCCGTCGCTAAAGCCCAGGTCCTGGCCGATGAACAGGATCGGGTCGCAGCCGAGCAGCTGTGCCAGGTAAAACGACAGGTGCGCGACGGTCGTGCCGACCTTGATCTGCGGCATCGGCCGGGCGAGATCGCCGAGCAGCTTGTCGTTGAGCTGGCTGGGGCAGACGCGGACCGGGCCGGGGAACGCCTCGATGATCGCGGGGTGGCACTTGGGCTCGACGACGAGCGTGACGTCGGGTAGGTTGGGCAGGCCCTCGTAGAAGCGCGTGCAGATCGACGAGTAGTCGAGCGCGGTGATGAAGTCCGGCCGGATGCCGCGGTCGAGCATCGGCTTCAGTGTTGTCTGCACGCCGATGACCACGACGTTCTTGCGGATATCCCGGTCGGCGAGCAGGTCGATGTTCTTGACCAGCGACGGCCCGGCACCGACGCACACGGCGGGGTATCCCTTGGCCGCGTCTTTCAACTCGGCGATCGTCGGTCCGGCGGCGTACTGCGCGAGGTTGCACGCCAGGTTGCTCACCGTGCGCGAGGCGTTGACCAGCGCGGTGGCGACGTTGGTCCGGCAGAACGCGAGCGTCTCGGTAACCAACTGGCCGAAGGCGTTGAACGCGTCGTTGTGCCGCTGGCGCGAAGCGGGGTGGGCGATGAGCTGCGTGCCCAGCGTCAGCGTCGCCGAACGCTGCTGGATCCGGCCGAGCAGCGCAGGCTTGGTCACGTCCGGCCCGGCGAGGATCAGGCCGGCCTGACAGAGCCAGCGGCTGTAATCGATCCGCTCGAGCACCGCGCGGAGCTGCGCGAGGTCCGGTTCGAACACGATCACCAGGTCTCGAGGGCCGAGCTTCTGCACAACCTGATCGATGTGGTAGCCCAGCCCAAAGCCGAGGACGACGACGCACGCTGTTTTCGCGTGGTCGATCTCGCCGACGAGTGTGTCCGCCTCTTTGGCCGGGTCGTACTTGCTTGCCAGCGCGTACGCACGGCCGGTCTCGGCGTCGGGGCGTGTCGCGGTGAGCGGCCCGGACTTGGAGTCGGCCCAATCCAGCTCGGCGGGTTCAACCTGCGCAAGCCGGCCCGCGAGCGCGGGGTCGTGAACGCGGATCGCGGCGAGGTTCTTGTCGAGCGTCGGGCAGAGGGTCGGTGGGTGCGCAGTCATCGCTGCGTGTGTTATCGGAAGGGTTGCGCATCGGGCTTGTTAAACGGCGGCGAGCGGGGTTCAGATCGCTGTAATCGATTCACACGCGCTGCCGATGCATGCCTGCCGCCGCGACAATCAACAGTAACAAGCCAGCGCTGCCCGGCTCGGGGATGTTGGCCGCCGCACCCGGCCCGGTGAACGCCGCGAAGGCCAGGCCGTAGTCCGCGTCGTCGACGTCGCCGTCAAAATCAAGATCGGCCGAGGGGTTGCTGCCCGGCCCGCTACCCGGCCCGGTGAAGGCCGCGAAGGCGAGGCCGAAGTCGGCGTCGTCAACATCGTTGTCGCCGTCCAAGTCTGCGGGGAAAGCCGGGGGATAGAACAGCCGCTGATAGTCGTCGCCGGTTGCCGCGAAGGCGGCGTCCTGGAAATGCTCGATTGCGTCGATCGGCGTCGATGCCGCAGGCATCTGGGCCAACGCGGCAAAGAAGTCGGCATAGGCCTCCAGCCCGTATTGCTCGTAGATGGTGTGGAAAAAACTTGCAGCCAGGTCTGCGGCCCCCCAGTTGTTTGGGTTGGGCACGGACTGGCCGGCCCCGATCGTCGTTTCCCAATCCGCCCCGGGCGTTGTTAGGTATGCTTGCCGCAGGTTGTGGACGATGTCTTCGCGAAACTCGTTGAAGGACAAATCGTTGAACGGTGCGCCATCGAGCCCCGATTCTTGCATTGAAACAAACCGATTCGCGATCGCGAAGCCCGTTACAAACGGATCGACGGTTCCGAGTTGGTCACCATAGAACCAGAAGTTCCGCCCTAATTCATAGAAAGGAAGTTGATCGTATTGCCCGTCATTTGCAGTCGCATCGTAGACATCCTCAAAAAAGGACGAAAGGATCTCAATCCCTGTAAACCCCAGATACCCACATCCCGCTCCGCAGGTGCTATCGACCTGAGCGATCGTGGACAAGCCATCCAAAGTGGTCGGCCCCCACGGATTCGGTTCGCGCCCGGTAATGGTTTGGTAAACGCTGTAACCCTGATCGATCGCACCGACGAGTTCACCCATCGCGACGGGATCCAGGCTGGCGTCTTGGGTCAGAACCGCCACGTTGCTGCCCCGCCAAGCGGCCAGCATGTAGGTATCGCCTTCAAAGCTGGTGTAACTGACCGTCTCCGCCCGCAACGGAACACAAAGAATAGATAAACAGGCCACCAAACCAGATACAAATCGTGGTTGAGCGAGATTCATTTGAAACCTCCACTTGTGGAAGCTATCTGTACCTTCGCCTGCTTCCATTTTAGCACCTGCACACCATCGAAAACAGGTCAAAGCCTTGACAACGGCGGATCGCTGGGCCCAAAGCATCGCGCTCAGGCCTGCGCCTGGGATATTCGTCGCCCCGCGACGGAATAATCCGCATTTTTGCCGGGTTCTGTAAGAACCCGCCTGTATGGACGACCCAGTTTGCGGCGTAGGCTCGATAGCCGCCGCTTGCATGGGCCGGCAAACCACTGGCTTGCATGAGTTCGACGTACGACCTGAACCTGGCCGACCCGGAGACGTGGCTCAGTAAGCACGGGGACGCGCTCTATGCCTACGCGCTGTCGCGTGTCCGCCGGCCCGAGGTCGCAGAAGATCTGGTTCAGGAGGCGCTGCTCGCGGCGCTCAGCAGCGCAGACGGGTTCGAGGGCCGGTCGCAGGAGCGGACCTGGCTGATCGGCATCCTGCGGCACAAGCTGATCGACCACCTGCGAAAGAAGGCACGGTCCAAAGAGGTGCAGGAGCCGGCCCTGGGCGACGGCCAGGGCACGATGGGACTGTTTAATAAACGCGGCCGGTGGAACCCCAAGCCCGCGGCATGGGGCGAAGACCCCGCGACGAT
>JANQKT010000215.1 GCA_028280965.1 Phycisphaeraceae bacterium | reverse complement strand
CGATGAACGCCTGGTCCTTCCACGGGCTGATGATCTTGAGCTTGGGGGCCAGCGCCTTGTAGGTCAGCTCGAAGCGGACCTGGTCGTTGCCCTTGCCCGTCGCGCCGTGGCCGACCGCGTCGGCCTTGGTCTGCCTGGCGACCATGACCTGGTGCTTGGCGATCAGCGGCCGAGCGATCGACGTGCCGAGCATGTAGTCCAGCTCGTACGTCGCGTGGGCCCGGACCATCGGGAAGCAGTACTGCTCGGCGAATTCCTTGCGCAGGTCCTTAACCACGACCTCATCTGCGCCGCTGGCGTAGGCCTTCTTCTCGACGCCCTTGAGTTCGTCGCCCTGGCCGAGCTCCGCGGCGAAGCAGACGAGCTTGACGCCGGGGTACCGGTGCTTGAGCCAGGGCAGGATGACGGAGGTGTCCAGCCCGCCGGAGTAGGCGAGGACGATTTTCTTGGGGTTCTTATGCTTGGCCATGGCGGGTGCTTGGGTGGGGTGTTCCTAGCGGGAAGCGGGTCAGAATACCGTCGGAAGCCCGCGCCGTCACGGCATGGGTCTCGCCCGAATCTCATGTTCCCGCTCTTGGTCCGCCCGGCGATGGACGATATACTGTGTGGCTCTCATGACCAGCGTCCTTGTCATCCCGGCCCTCGCCCCTGCCACGCTCGTGGTCGGCGTCGTTGTTAGCTGAGCGGACGACCCGCGGACCCTATGACATCCTTCGTACAATAGCCCGCTTGAAAGAAAGGTGGGCGGGCATCCCGCCTGCCTCCCACTTGGAAGCGAAACAGGATCAGGCCTTTGGCCTGACGGCAGGCGGGACGCCTGCCCCACCCAAACAAGTGTCAATCTAGAAAGAGCGATCCCCATGACCGCCACCTCCGCTTACAACCTCAACGCACACGCCGTGAACAAACCGACGCACGGCAAACCCACCGACAAGTACACCGGGATGACCGGCGCGCAGATCTTCCACGAGATGATGCGCGAGCACGGCGTCGACACGATGTTCGGCTACCCCGGCGGGGCGATCCTGCCCGTCTTCGACGCCATCCACGATTCGGGCCATTTCAAGTTCATCCTCTCCCGCCACGAGCAGGGCGCGAGCCATATGGCCGAGGGCTACGCCCGCACGACCGGCAAGCCCGGCATCGTGCTGGTGACCTCGGGCCCGGGCGCGACCAACACCGTCACCGGCATGCAGGATGCGCTGATGGACGGCACGCCGATGATCGTCTTCGCCGGCCAGGTCGCCACGGGGGCGATCGGGTCCGACGCGTTCCAGGAAGCGGATATGACCGGGATCACCCGGCCGTGCACGAAGTGGAACACGCTGGTCAAGCGCGTCGAGGACATCCCGCGTGCGATCAACACCGCGTTCCTCGTCGCGACGAGTGGCCGGCCCGGCCCGGTGTTCGTGGACCTGCCCAAGGACGTGACCGCGCAGACGCTCAAGGGCCCCTGCTACGACGAGCCGTTCACGCCGGGCTTTGCGGTCCGTGAGCTCGGGACCTCCGCCGAGATCGAGCGGGCCGCGGCGATGATCAACGCCGCGAAGAAGCCGGTGTTTTATGTCGGCCAGGGCTGCGTCAATTCCGGGGCAAGCGACCTGCTGCGCGAGTGTGCCAACAAGGCGAACATCCCCGTGACGACGACGCTTCAGGCCTTGGGCGCGTTCGACGAGCGCGACCCCAAGAGCCTGCACATGCTCGGCATGCACGGCAGCGCCTACGCCAACTGGGCGATGCGCGATGCGGACGTCATCATCGCCGTGGGCGCACGCTTCGACGACCGGATCACCGGCAACCCGGCGAAGTTCGCCCCGACCGCCCGGCAGGCCGAGCGCAACGGCACCGGCGGGTTCATCCATTTCGAGATCGCGCCGGAGAACATCAATAAGACCGTACCGGTGACGATCCCGGTCGAGGGCGACGCGAAGAAGAATCTCGAGTTGCTTTTGCCGCACCTCGAACACGCCGACCGCACCGAGTGGTTCGCCGACATCAAGAAGTGGAAGGCCGAGGTGCCGTTCCGCTACAAGGACGACGAGCGCGAGTTCCACCTCAAGCCGCAGGCGGTCGTCGAGGAGCTCTACAACCAGACGCAGGGCGAGGCGATCATCACCACCGGCGTCGGCCAGCACCAGATGTGGGCGGCGCAGTTCTATCAGTACAGCCACCCGCGCCGCTGGTTTACCTCGGGCGGGCTCGGCACGATGGGCTACGGCGTCCCCGCGTCCATCGGCGGGCAGCTCGGCGAGATGATCGAGGCCAAGAAAGCGGGGCGCGATCCGCTGCCGGTCATCAACATCGACGGCGACGGCAGCTTCACCATGACCGCCATCGAGATGACCACCGCCGCGCAGTACGGCATCCCCGCCAAGACCATCCTCCTGAACAACGACTTCCAGGGCATGGTCAAGCAGTGGCAGGACCTCTTCTACGAAGAACGCTACAGCCACACCGAGATGCACAACCCCGACTTCTGCAAGCTCGTCGAGGCGATGCACTGCAAGGCCTTCCGCTGCACGAAGCGCGGAGACCTTAAGGAAGTGATGTCGCTGTTCCTCGCCCACGAGGGCCCGGCGGTGCTCGAGTGCCTGGTCGAGAAGCACGAGCACGTCTACCCGATGATGCCGGCGGGCAAGACGGTGGATGACATGGTGCTCGGGGATTTTGATTGATTGCAATCAGCAATCAGCAATCAGCAATCAGCAATCAGCAATCAGCAAGCAATCGCCCCCATCGCAAGATGGGGGCTTTTTACTGATCCACTTTAGACAATCGATTGCTCAGGGAAGCGCCCAAAGTTCGCCAAGACGCGTAGCGTGCGTTCGGTGAGTATGCTGGTCCAGGCCTGCTCCGCCGGCTGCCAGTCTGGTGAGGCCGGATCGCCCCAATCCCAGAACGGGTGCCACCCGCCGTCGTCCGCCTGGCGGTTGATCTCGAAATCCAGGTCCGCGTCGAGCAACGCCCGGGGTACACAGCCGGCCAGGGGGTGCTGGGGCTCATCGATGATCAGCGTCGGGCGGAACGCGTAGCCGGTCCATTGAGCGGGGTCCGATTCGATCTCGATTGATAGGCGCTGCTCTATGCTGTCTAGCACCCGGTGATAGACCGCGCTCGATAGCGCGGTGGATTGGAGGAGGTGCGCGGTACACATCAGGTCGTGCTGGGTGGGTTCGGCGGCGGGCTCCATCAGACGCACGATCAATTCATCTCTGGCGATCTCCAGCCATGCTGGGATTTCATGGGCCAAATGATCGTACAGGTAGCCGATGATCTCGGCGGTGGGGTTGAAGTGGCAGCCACGGAAACTCGCCATGAGCGCATCCAGGCTGTCGGCAGCAAACCAAGGCGGACCAACGCTGTCGGGCTTGGCCGGCAAACGGATGGGCCAGGCGCGCCGCGTGGAGTCGTAGGTCGATTCCAGGTAAGACACCGCCCGGATGATCTGCGGGTGGTCGCTGGGCGTCTTCAGCCTGCGGTGGATTGCTAGGGCGATGGAGGTATTCAGCACCGTTGATGCGTCATCGGTATGGTCCGGCTCCAGGCGGGAGCCAAACCCGCCATCGGTGTTCTGGAACGCGGCCAGCGCATCGATGACCGCCTGGCTCGGGCCGTTGTCAAAAAACCAGTTGCACAGCGTCTGCTCCAGCGGCCTGCCGTTGGTCTCAATCCAGCGCCGTGCCGCGACGAAGTCGGGTGGTTGAAGTTGCAGCATGAGGCGTCGGCTTTTGCAGGATCAGAGGGGAATCGTTAGCAGGTCCACATCATGCAAGGGCACTTTACGATTGGCGATGTCGCATGGCTAGCGCGTTTTCACTTCAACTGTAGCGGCCTTGAAACCCCTTCCCCTACGAGGGGGGGTTGGGAGGGGGTGGCAAACAGGTTGTGCTTGCTCAAGAACAAAGGTCGTTCGGCACCCTCCCCCTGCCCCTCCCTCAAGGGAGGGGAGTTCAGGCCGCTAGACCTGAAGTGAATCCGCTCTAAATCGCCTGTTGATCAGAATCTGAGCTTAGCGCAAAACAAAGCCCCTTGTCGTCTGACAAGGGGCTTGTTCTTTTCTCGACCCCGACGTCTTTTCTCGCTCCCGGCGTTCCGGGCGGGATTGGCTTGACCCCTCAAGCGTCCTGAATGTTATCGGTATGGATTACGGCTCACAATCCACACAAAGGGTAGGTCTGGCGGGTTCTTATAAGAATCCCCCGTTCGTATTACACGATGGTTGGGCGGCTCAGCGTGCCCTCCGCCGCCGGGCCATCAGGCCGGCTCCGATGGCCAACAGGGCGAGCGAGCCGGGCTCAGGGATGGGGGTGGCGGTGACGACGATGTTGTCGATCTTCGCCAGGTCGTGGTCGCCGTTGTCCAGCCAGAAGGCGAGGTAGATCACGTTCCCGCCGGCGCCGGGCAGGGCGATGCCGGTCTCGGTCTGGAAGCTGTTGTTGCGGTCGCGGAAGACCTCGTTCCAGTTGTCGAGGTACCAGGTGTTGGCGGCGCCCGTCGCGTCGCTGCCGGACATGTCGCCGTTGCCCAGGGCAGGGTCGTTGAACCAGTCGTAGATGCCGCCGGCCGCGCCCAGGTCGCCGCCGATGTAGTAGGCCACGACCAGCCGGTCGTTGGACTCGGTGGCGAAGGTCCGCCAGTCGAAGTCGAGTTCAACATCGTCCTGGAAGCCGGTGAGGTCCAGCCGGACGACCAGGCCCGCGTCGTCATCGATCCGGCCGGCGGGGTTGCCGTAAGGCCCGAACGGCCCGCCGCTGCCGTATTTCAGCACGCCGATGTCGTTCGCGATCGGCTCACTGCCACTGCCCGGGTACTCGAACCGTGCCCCAAGCCAGAGGTCGCTGTCGGCACCGTCGGCGGTGTTGGGCACGCCGAAGATCGTCCGGTGGTTGCCAAGATCGTTGGCCGAGTCCGGGAACAACGGACTGCCGGCATATCCATTGAAGTCTTCGCTGAACACAATGCCGCCCATGGCGTTCGGCGATAGACAAGAGAATGCGAGTACGCATGAGCCGGCCAAGGCTTGTTTACGACGATGCATAACTTCCCCCTCGTACTACAGGTGATTCAGGTTTCTCTTCTCGACTCAACGCAAAGTCAAGCTGCAACCTGAGTAAACCCTACAAAAGGCACAGCCGCAATCACGACAAAGAGGGGCTTTTACAAACCGGCATGGATTTAGCGACAAGGTGTTAAATCGCTGTCGGGAGGATGTCGAGCACATGAAGCTCCGCCGAGCGGTTGCCGCGCCAGTCGTTGACCGCGGGCTGGAACACGGCATCAACGACCGCCCCCGCCGGGAGGCTGTCCGCCCGGTCGCCCATGCCCCAGGCGACGGCGCGGATGGACCTGCCATCACGCCTGAGCTGCATCGACAGGTGCTTGCCTTGGACCCCCATCCGCTGGGCCGGGCGGTCCAGGGTCAGGCCCTTGGTGACGAGGCGCGGCTTGGGGTTGCCCCGGCCGAAGGGCGCGAGCGATTGGAGCATCTCAAACAGCGGGACGGTGCACTCGCCAAGATCGGCCCCGGCGTCGATGCGGATCCGTCGAACCAGGTCGGCCGGGTCGAGCTCGGCGTTGACCCGCTTGACCAGCGCCGCACGGAACGCATCGATGTTCGCAACGGGCAGAGACAGGCCGGCGGCCATCGCGTGCCCGCCGAACTTGGTGAGGGGCTC
>JANQKT010000167.1 GCA_028280965.1 Phycisphaeraceae bacterium | reverse complement strand
TGTCGCCGTCCAGGTCGGCCGCCGGGTTGCCCGTGGGCACGCCGGGGCCGGAGAAGGCGGCGAAGAACAGGGCGAAGTCCGCGTCATCCACGTCGCCGTCCTGGTCGAGGTCGGCGTCATCTAACCCGCCGCCGGTGAACAGGGTCAGGATCGAGCCGGTGTTGCCGTCATTAACGATCTGGACGTTGGAGCCAATGACCGCGGCCGCGCCGCCGACGGTGATCTTGCTGAGGTGCTCGGTCTCGACATCCGTGGACAGCTCATTGAGGAAGCGCAGCTCGCCGGTCCAGTCGGTGGCGAGGTCCACGGTCGATGCGTTGACGGGGTTGCCGCCGCCACGGTACTCCAGGTCCGCGGCGTCAAAGACGCTGATGTCGATCTCGACGGTGAACAGGGTCGTGAAGGTGCCGTTGTCGCGGAGGACGATGTTGCCCCGGGTCAGGTCGTCGAAGGCGTTCTGGCCACGGACGCCGAAGCTGCCCATGCGGAAGACCGCGTCGTCCTCGATGGTCAGGGTCGTGCCGTCGGTGAGGTCGAAGTTCGGGCCTGCGCCGCCTGCGCCGCCCGCGGTCGCGGTGCCGCCAACCAGGAAATCGAAGATCAGGCCCGGGCCCGGGATCTCATCGACCACGGCCCCAGTGTCGGGGTTGACCGCGTCGGCCGCCGGGTCGGTGCCGGCGACACCGTCGGGCGCGGTCCAGTTGGCCTCCTGGTAGACACTCACGGCGTCGCCGCCTGCGTCCCAAGTCAAGAGCTGGGCCGATGCGGTCCCGGCAGCACCAAGGCCCGCCAGGGCGGTGATCAAGGAACGGGGTGAAAACTTGTTCATCTGTTATTCTCCTTCAGTCAAAGATCTAGTAAGTGCCGATTGGCCCGGATGGCACAGGCGGCCACCCGTACATGTTCAATCATCATTGTGCAGGCGTGTTGCTGATCAATTACCAACCGGTGCGATAAGCCTCTCGCATCAATTGGCCTGATCGACCTTGTTCTTTTGGACCTCGCGTACGGGCGCAAGGCTTACCGGCGCCGCCGCGCACCGGTCGCAAGCCCGCCGTGGGCGAGCAGCGCGAGCGAGCCGGGCTCGGGGATGACGGTGAGGGCCGGGCCGCTCCCGCCGTCGCTGACGAGATTGACATTGGCCCCGATGACCGCGGCGCTGCCACTGACGGTGATCTTGCTGAGGTGCTCGGTCGTCGCGGCGGCGACGGTCTCGTTGTTGAAGCGGATTTCGCCGGTCCAGTCGGAAGCGAGATCAACCGTCGAAGCGTTCAGCGGGTTGCCGCCGCCCTTGAGTTCGAGGTCGGCGTTGTCGCTGAGGCTGACGTCGATCTCCACCAGGAACTGGGTGATGACCGTGCCGCTGTCCTCGCCGACGATGTTGGCGCGGGTCAGGCTGTCAAACGGGGTGCCGCCGCGGACGCCGGAGCTGTTGTTCATCCGGAAGGTCGCGTTGTCCTGGACGGTGAGGGTGGTGGTGTCGGTGAGGTCGAAGTTCGGGCCCGCGCCGCCGCCGCCGCCCGCGGTCCCGCTGCCGCCGACCAGGAAGTCGTGGATCAGGCCGCCGGAACTCTCTGCGTTGCCGTCAACGGTACCGGCCGCCGGGTCGGTGCCCGCCGCGCCATCGACCGCCGTCCAGTTCGCCTCCTGGTACGTGCTTACGCCATCGCCGCCGGCGTCCCAGGTGATCAACCCGGAGGAGGCCGGGACAGTTAGCCCCGTCACAATCAAAACAGCGATAGTGTTCGAAAATGTGCGGCAGATGGTCATCGTTCTAATCTCCTGTTGGTTGCCGTGTGCCGTTTGTAGCGATCGAGCCGACTTAGAAATGACCTTTTCTTCCTAAATTCAGTTTTGCACATAATGTGTCGGATCTGTTCCGGAACAGTGGAATTTGGTAAGAAATACACAGATAAAGGTATTTCGATAGCGCGGTTTGTGTAGCCGAGAATGGTTATGCCAAACCAAAGCAGGGAACCCATAAAAGGAGCAATGGGTTTCATGCATTGAACTGATCAAGAAGCAATTCTGTTACTATCAAAAGCAGCTACCCGCCGACCCGCGCCATCACCGCTTGCAGGTCCGACCACACCTTCTTGCGGTTGTCCGGCGTGTAGCTCCGCAGCAGGTACGCCGGGTGGAACGTCGGCATGATCGGCACAGGCGGGTCGGTATGTGTGAAGCTCGCCCACTGGCCGCGCAGGCGCGTGATTCCTGTTGTTGTTTGCAGCGCGTACTTTGCCGCCGCGCCGCCCAGCGCAACCAGCACGGTCGGCTGAATGATGGCGACCTGCTGCGCCAGGTAGGCACCCTGTACCGCGGCTTCTTCGGGCGTCGGCGTCCGGTTGCCGGGAGGGCGGTACTTCACGACGTTGGCGATGTAGACCTGCTCGCGCGACAGGCCCATCGCTGTGATCATCTTGTTGAGCAGCTCGCCCGCGGGTCCGACGAACGGCCGGCCGGTGCGGTCTTCTTGCTCGCCGGGGCCCTCGCCGATGAACATCAGTTCCGCGTCAACATCGCCCTCGCCGAAGACCAGGTTCGTGCCCGGCGGGCGCAGTGTCTGCACCCTGGCGTCTGCTTCAAACGCCTTCGAGAGTCCGTCGAGCTTGTTTTGTTTCTCGGCCGTGCTCAGCCCGCTGAGCAGCTTCGTCGCCGCCGCATGAACAGGCGGCAGGGGCGGGGCCTGTGCGCGATCGGCGGGGCGCGCTGGCGGGGGGGTGAGGACGAACCGTGATTCGGGGGGTGAAGTCGCTGTGCGCGCACGCGATCCCACGACATCAGCTTGCGCCGACGCCGTGGGCATGGGCGCTGTTGATTTGGTTTGTTGCCCAACTCCCGCGGGCGTGGGGACGGCGCCCGCGCCCAGCAGTGCATCGGTCTGCAGGTGCTGACGCAAGATGCGGTCGGGTTCGGGTTCGGGCATCGCCGCTGAGCATACACCCGCCTGGATAGCTCGGCCAATGGCTCAGGGCTAATCGCCGAATGCCGGTAGTGGCCGCCCCAAACGTCCGAGAAAACCACCCGCCGGGCAGATCGCCGCGTTACGGCTCGGTTTGTGGATGAAAAACGCGGCTCATCCGATGCAATACACGCATCAGCCGACCGCAGGCCGGCTTCGATTTTCCGACCAATGACGCTGTATTGGAGCAACAACCATGGGCGAAGCCACCCGCAATAAGACCGTTCTGGGACCCGACTGCAAGATCTCCGGCGAGCTCACCCTCGACAACGACGCGGTCATCATGGGCCAGTTCACCGGCACCCTGCGTGTCACCGGCATGCTCGAGCTGACCGAGTCCTCGCAGATCAACGGCACGATCATCGCCGGCACCCTCCGCATGGGCGGCAAGGCCGAGGCGGATGTCGTCGCCGAGCACGGCTGCGAGCTTGTCCCCGGTGCCGAACTTGTCGGCCAGCTCTACACCAGCCACCTCAACGTTATCGAGGGAGCCGTCTTCCAGGGCGATGTCTGCGTCGGTCCCAAGGCGATTCAAGCCGCCGGCGAAGCGCTCGGCCAGCAGGACGCCTACGAAGACGAGCCGCAGGCCTTCACCTCTTCGATCGTGTCCCAGCAGGACGAGTCGGCCGAAGAGGAGCAGGAGCAGCAGGTCACGACCAACCCCGGCTCGGTGAATGCCGCGCTCCAGCGCCGCCGGGCCAAGGTCCTCCAGACCCGCCGACCGGCCGGGCAGCGGTAACCGTCGGCCCTGTTTTGGAGGGCCACCGCGATGCCACTGCGCCCGGCGCTCGCCGCGTTCCATCCCAAGGGGCCCAAGCCCAAAGCCGTGCGGACGGTCAGCTGCCCGCACTGCTCGGCCAGCTTTGACATCTCCCAGAAGGCGATGTCCGTCCGCTGCCCGCAGTGCACGCGCCCGCTCGCGTTCGAGGACCTGCACCTGGATGCCAAGATGCAGGGCGACGTCTCGACGATGGGTACTGTCCACCTCGGCGAGTCCGGCGAGATGGTTGGCCGGCTTATCTGCGGCCAGCTCCAGAGCACCGGCCGGGTGGACGGCAAGGTGGTCGTCTACGGCCGGGCCGAGCTGCACCCCCACTCTTTGGCGACCGGCCAGCTCAACGCCCGCGCGATGCTTGCCCATCACGGTGCGACGGTCCGCATGGCGGTGAAGATCGGCCCGAAACCAATGGTTTCTACCGTGACCGGCGCGGTGATGACGCGCCCGGTCCAGCGGGCCGGCCGCCGTATCGTCGGCGGGATGACCAACGCCGAGCGCTTCAAGCCGGTGGGGTAGGCAACAATCCAATCAACAGCGTCACCAAGCCGTGTATGAAAACCGCGGGTAATCCGTTGAACCCGTGATCAGGTGACCGCTACTTACTCATCTTCCTTCTTAAGCCGGCTCAGAATCAGCTTGCCGCGCTCCGGATCGATCTCGTAGGTGAAGTTGCTCAGGAACGAGTTGCCCAAGAGTGCGGGCGCGGCGTGCAGGGATTCGGGCAGGACTAGGGCCTCGACGTTCTTGACAACGAACTCGCCGACCTGAACCGATTCGAGCTTGATTTGCCAGGCATCGACCAGCTCGCCGTCCGCCATCTGCACCTTGACGATCGGGTCCTTCTCGGTCGGCTCGATGCCCAGGTCCTTGGCGAAGAGGTAGGGCAGGCTCATCGAGCTGGCGCCCGTGTCCAGGATCATCGAGCGGATCGGCTTGCCGTTGATTCGCACGTCGATCATCATCACGTTGCCTTCTTTACGCAGGTCCACCGCGCCGCGCTGGTACTCCTCGGCGGCCTTGGCGAGTTCCTTCTGGATCGACGCGAAGCGCCGACTCGGGCCGAGCTTGTACTTGCGCTTGTCCTGCTCGGCCATCACGGCGATGGCCTGGGCGACTTCTTCGTTCTTCGCCAGCTCGGCGTACTTGTCGGTGACGGCCTTGGCCTTCTCGACCCAGGTGTACATCGTCTCGATGTACGCGGCCCGGGCGTCGTCGATCTTCGCCTGCTGGTCGTCCTGGAACTTCTGTCGCTCCGCATGGGCCTGCTCGATCTCAGCCTGCTTTTCCCGGATCGCTTCGACGTAACGCGCGTGCTCGTTGCGGTCGTCGGCACGCAGCCGGCGGCTCTCCAACTCGTCGATCTCGTTCTGGAGTGCGGCGATGTAGTGCTTGGCCTGGGCGATCTTGCGCTCGGCCTTGCGGAAATCGTCCTCGGCCGACTTCAATTCACGCTGGGCCGTGGTGATATCCCGGCGGGCGCGGATGATCTCGGTCTCCTCCGCGATGACGTACTCCACGCCGACCTTGGTCAGCCCGGCGTCTTCGAGGGTCTTCGCCGGGTCGGCCCCGGCCGGCCCGGAAGCCCCGGAAGTGGTGGCAAGCACAACGGCGAACAGCACAAGCGGCAGCGGGGAAGGCGACAGTCTCATCGATGGACTCGCAAATAAGGGGTCGAACAGCGATCCGGCATGCCCGGTGGCATACAGGCAGGCACCGCCAACCATCATATCGCCGGTTGGTGTCCTGGCCCAAGGCGGCTTCAGATGCTGCGTTTCGTGGCCTGGTATGGCAGCTGAAATAGTTCCTGCCGGGACCGGACGCCGAGCTTGCGGTAGATATTTCGGACGTGGACGTGGACCGTGTTGTGCGAGCGGTTCATCCGCTCGGCGACCTGGCGCTCGGTCAGGTGCTGGAGCAGCAGGTCGTAGACGCGGTGCTCGGTCGGGCTCAGCGGCGGGCTGGAGCGGCGTGGTGAAGCATCCACCGGCGCGATTTCGGGTTGGAAAACCGGGGCGGCAGGCGCCTGTTGGGACACTGAATCAGATGTATTCTGGGCGATAAATGGCTTCTGCATCGGGCTACTCCGTAAGGGTGAGCCCGGAAATTAACCAGCGATAGTGACAAGTAGCTGTCACATCGGGTTAAACCTCGCCTATTGTTTTTGGTTGAAAGGGCCCACGCCGGCTGCAAGATGAACCTATGCCAGGCGTTAGGCGTTAGGTATCCTTAAATGAGACGAGAAGGGTTGGAATCAGTCCCTCGACCGCGGAGTTGATTGCCTATGCAAGCATCACGGTTTCATCGGCCCGCCCGTTACGGCGTGGGGTTCGCCGTCCTGCTGGCCTGTCTGATCGCGTGGCCCACCGGTGCGGCGAAAGCGGCGGAAGAAGTGGCCGAACGGCCTGTCAAGGCCGAGACGGTCGAGGACCTCGCCGAGATCGAGCGGCGGGTCGAGGCGGTCATCGAAAAGGCCGCCGACGCGACCGTCTGCGTCCGCGCCGGCGGCGGCTCGGGCAGCGGGGTGATCATCTCCGAGGACGGCTACGTGCTGACCGCGGGCCATGTGTCCAGCGAGCCGGACCGGCCGGTGACGTTTGTGTTCCCTGATGGCAAGACCGTCCGGGGCAAGACGCTTGGCATCAACGTCGGCGTCGATGCGGGGCTGGCGAAGATCACCGACGAGGGCGATTGGCCGCACGTCGAGATGGGCGATATGGAAGGCGTCGAGCCGGGCGCCTGGGTCGTCGCGATGGGCCACCCCGGCGGGTTCAATATTGAGCGGCCGGTCGTCGCGCGGCTTGGCAGGATCAACATGGTTCGGTCCACCGTGATCCGCACCGACTGCACGATCATCGGCGGCGACTCGGGCGGGCCGCTGTTCAACCTCGACGGCGAGGTCGTTGGTATCCACAGCCGGATCAGCAACAGCCTGCGGCACAACTACCACGTCCCGATCGCGCAGTTCACCGACGGTTGGGACCGGATGGCGGCGGGCGAGGTCTGGAACCGGGTCGCTCGCGGCGGCGTACGCCCGGGCGGGCCGTTCATCGGCGTGCAGGGCGCCAACCGCGAGGCGCTCGGCGAGGGTGCGGCGATCGGGCGGGTCAACGCCGACTCGCCGGCCGAGGAGGCGGGCCTGCGCCGCGGCGATGTCATCATCGAGTTCGACGGCAAGCCGATCGGCAGCTTTGGCGATCTGGCGCTGACTGTCCGGGCGATGGAGCCGGGCGACAAGGCCGCGGTCATCGTCCAGCGCGGCGAAGAACAAGTGGAATTGGAGATCGTCATCGGCAAGGCCGGGGGCGGCGAGTAGCGATCTTTTTTCCTTGCATATACTGAGAAATATGATGATCCATCGGTTCAATCGAGTCCCGGCCCTGCTCGTGCTGATCGCCTTGCTCGCGCCGCAGAACGCACTGGCCCAGCGGGACCGCGGCTCGTCGCGTATCGCGACCGATGCGCAGGTGCGTGAGGCGTTCGAGCCGGTCGTGCGCGAGGTGCGCGCGAGCGTGGTCGAGCTCACGATCGATGGCGACGGCCGTGCGCTGGGCACGATCGTTGACGCCGAGGGCTACGTGCTGAGCAAGGCCAGCGAGCTGGTCGGCCGCGGCGCGATCAAGGCCGACCTCTCGGACGGCCGGCGCCTTGACGCCGAGCTGGTCGGGGTCGATCAGTTTAACGATCTGGCGATGCTGAAGATCGACGCCGATCGTCTGACCGCGGTCAAGCTGGTGGACGCGGAGGCCAAGCTGGGCAAGTGGGTGGCGTGTGTGGGCCAGGGCGAATCGCCCAAGGCGGTGGGGATCGTGAGTGCCAAGCCGCGTGCGGTGCAGCCGCCACAGCTGGTCTTGGGTGTCAACCTGCGGCCGCACCCCAGCGGGCTGCGCGTGCAGTGGGTCAACCCGGACTTCGGCGCCGCAGAGGCGGGCGTCGAGCCCAATGATGTGCTGACGCATGTCGAGCAGAAGAAGGTGATCGCCGTTGAGCAGCTGGTGAGCAAGCTGCAGGACCGCAACGTCGGCGACATCGTCGAGGTCACCGTCGAGCGCGGCGGCGAGAGCCTGAAGCTGCCGGTCCGTCTGAGCGAACTGACCCCCGACCCCAACAGCCGCGGCGAGCGGATGAACCGGATGGGCGGGCAGATCAGCGAGCGCCGCCGGGGCTTTGAGCGCGTGCTCCAGCACGACGCGGAGCTTCGGCCGGACGACTGCGGCAGCCCCCTGGTCAACCTCCGGGGCGAGGTGATCGGCCTGAACATCGCCCGCGCCGGGCGGATCGAGACCTACGCGCTGCCGAGCGCCCTGATCCGTGAGAAGCTGGCAGCGCTCAAGAGCGGCGAGCTGAAACCGGGCACGCCTGGCGACGAGTAAACGTCGTTAACTTCTGCAAATACGAATTTTATACACCACCTTTGACGCGGTTGGATTCAAGTCCGCCCCTGTCATGTGTCGATAACCTTCGTGGGCGCGCTGCGCCCGTTCGGAGGCTTGTGCCATGGGACAGATCACCACCGGCGTGGGGCTGATCAGCGGCTTGGACATCACCAGCATCGTCGACCAGCTCATCGCGATCGATGCGCGCCCGCGCGATCTTGTCGAGCAGCGCAACGCGGTCATCCAGTCCCAGCAGGTCGCCTTCCAGGACATCAACGCCCGGCTGCTTGCGTTGCAGGGCTCGGCCGACGCGATCTCCGGTTCGACTTCCTTTTCCGGCACGACTTCTAGCAGCTCCGACGAGTCGGTGGTCAGCATCAGCTCTGGTGTCGGCGCGACGCCGGGCACGTACCGCTTTACTGTCGGCCGGCTGGTCGCGGCCCAGCAGTCGATTACCCGCGGGTTTCAGGACGCATCCATCGCCGCGGTCGCGCCCGACGGCGGGACGCTGACCTTCGACCGCGGCGAGGCGCGCCTCGACAGCGAGACACGCCTGGCCAACCTCAACGGCGGGGCGGGCATCAACCGCGGGTTCATCCGCATCACCGACCGCTCGGGCGCGACCGGCCTGGTCGACCTCCGCTCGGTCGTCAGCGTTAATGATGTGCTGGACCGCATCAACACCTCGACCAGCACCAACGTTTTCGCGCAGATCGATGGCGACCGGCTCACGATCACTGACGTCTCCGGCGGGACCGGCGACCTGCTCATCACCGACGTCGGCACGACCGGCACCGCCACCGCGCTGGGCCTGGCGGGCAACGGCACGGGCGACGGCGACGGTGACGACACGACCCGCACGGGCCTGATCATCAACACCGTCGGCCGGGACACGCTGCTCAGCTCGCTCAACGACGGCAAGGGCATCCGAACTGGAGGCGGCTCGGACCTGTCGATCACCGACGGCGCGGGCACGACGTTTGTCGTGGACCTCAGCGACCTGCTGGCGCTCGGCGATGTGTTCGATGCGATCGAGGATGCGGCGACCGCCGCGGGCTCGTCCGTCACCGCGCAGGCCTCCGCAGACGGCACCGGCATCGAATTGATCGATGCGGGCGGCGGCGGGGCGGCGTTTACCGTCACCTCGGGCAATGGCTCGAGCGCGCTCATCGACCTGGGCCTGACCGACGGCGACACCGATGCTGACGCCGACGGCGTGCTCGGCGGCGATCGTGTGGTCGCGTCGATCAACTCCAAGCTGCTCAAGGACCTGTTCGGCGGCACGGGCATCGGTGGGATCATCGGCGACGGCGTCATCCCGCTTGCCAGCTCCACGCTGCTGACCGACCTCAACCAGGGCGCGGGCATCTCGCCCAACGCCGGTGCCAACGCCGACATCCGCCTGACGGATAAGAACGGCGCGAACTACAACATCGATATCAACAGCCTCACGACCGTCGGCGACCTCATCAACGCCATCGACACCGCGACCGGCGGCAACATCACCGCGACGATCTCCAACAAGCAGATCACCCTCACCGACAACACCGGCGGGTCGGGCAACTTCGTCGTCCGTGACGGGGTGGGCGGCGCGACCACCGCGACCGCGCTGGGCCTGGTCATCGATGACGCGGCGGCGACAACCGTGACCGGCCTGGAGCTCCAGCCCGTCGGCACGCCCGCGGCCGACGCGGAGGTCTCCATCACCGACTCGCTGGGCAACGCGGCCAACATCGACCTGACCACCGCCCGCTCCGTGCAGGACTTGCTGGACCTGGTCAACAACGCCGGCATCGGCGTTACCGCGTCGCTCAACACCGCGGGCAACGGCATCACGCTCACCGACACCGCCGGCGGGGCGAACGACCTGGTTATCGCCGATGTCCAGGGCAACGCCGCGGCCCAGCTCGGCCTCTTCGGCAGCTACGAAGACGGCGTCGCGGAGTCCGGCGACACCGACTACGGCTACGTCAACGGCGGGACACGCCTGGACGACCTGGGCATCACCCGCGGCCAGTTCACCATCAACGCCAGCAACGGGTTCAGCTTCACGGTTGACCTCACGCAGGGCAACGAGCAGACGATCGATGATGTCATCGCCGAGATCAACGGCGCGAGCCCCGAGACGTTTGACGGCAGCGGTATCAAGCTCGTCGAGGCGCAGGTCAACGCGACCGGCGACGGCATCACACTGATCGACAACGGCCCAGGGACGGTCGCGTTGTCGGTCGTGGACGAGGGCTCGACCACCGCCGCCGAGCTCGGCATCGCCGGCACCGCCGCGAGCGCCGGCGCGAACATCGAGGGCGGCTTCGAGCACGTCATCACCGTCACCAACACCGACACGCTCACGACGCTGTCCAACAAGATCAACGACGCGGACATCGGCATCTCCGCCTCGGTCATCAACGACGGCTCGCCGGGCGCGCCTTTCCGCCTGAGCCTGAGCTCGGAACGGGCCGGCACCGACGGCGCGTTTGTTTTTGACGACGGCGGCATCGGCCTGAACACCATCACGCTCAGCCAGGCGCAGGACGCCGTTGTGTTCTACGGCGGAAACGACCCGTCTACCTCAATTGTCGTCGAGTCCAAGTCCAACACGCTTTCGTCCATCATCCCGGGGGCCGACATCAGCCTGCTGTCGGTCAGCGACAACCCGGTGACCGTGACGATCGCGCTCGATGACCAAGCGATCGTGGACAACGCGAGCTCGCTGGTCGATTCGCTCAACGGCGTGTTCGACACGCTGGACCGCTACGACAGCTACAACGCCGAGACCGAGGAACGCGGCCTGCTGCTGGGCGACGCGACTGTCCAGCAGATCCGCAGCCGCCTTTTTAATGTGCTGATCGCGCCCAACAGCGAACTGACCGGCCAGTTCAAGTCGCTCTCGGAGATCGGCATCCGCGTCGGTCAGGGCGCACGCGTCGAGTTCGACCAGGATAAGTTCAACCAGGCCCTGCAGACCGACCGCGACGCCGTAGAGGCGCTCCTGACCTTCGAACAGTTCGAACTCGATGAGAACGGCGAGGAGACCGACACGCTGGTCGCCCAGGGCGTGGGCGTGGAGATCAGCAAGCTGCTGGACCGGCTGACCGACGACATCGACGGCGTCGTGCAGGGCAAGCTCGACACGCTGGACACCCAGGTCAGGCTCAATGAGCAGCGGATCGAGGAGTTGAATGAGCGTCTCGAATCCAGGCGCCAGCGGCTGCTCGCGGAGTTCCAGGCGATGGAAACGGCGCTCGCCCAGCTCCAGGACCAGAGCGCCGCGCTCGGCCAGATCCAGGCCATCAGCGTCCCGCAGAACAACAGCGGGTGATCACCGTTTGCGCCTGTTTTGATAGCAGATTATTGGACGACATCGAACTCGATTGAACCCGCCGACCGACCAAGCCGATAACGCCTGAGCAAGGGCCCGAGCGCGGGCCGATCGAGGGAAGAATCCGACTCACCGGCCATGACACCGACCGCACAAGCCAACCCGTACCTCCGCAACCAGGTGCTCACCGCCAAGCCCGAGCAGCTCCGCCTGATGCTGTTCGATGGCGCCCTCCGCTTTCTCAGCCAGGGCCGCAAGGGCATCGAGGCGAAGGACTTCGACGTCTCGTACACGAACATCTCCAAGGCCCAGAAGATCGTGCTCGAGCTGTCCAACTCGCTGAACCGCGAGGTCATGCCCGAGGTCACCGAGCGGCTCACCGCGCTGTACACCTACATCTACCGCCTGCTCATTGATGCGAGCACGAAGCGCGAGATCGAACCGCTGGACGAAGCGGTCAAGCTGCTGCGTTACGAGCGCGAGACGTGGGCGCTATTGATCGAGAAGGCAACCTCCGGCGACACCGCGGAGAGCGGCGCGGCGTAGGTACCATCTAAAAGCAGATTGATCCGTTTCGCGGGTGACGCGCAGCGTCCCGTTCTGGAATTGTGACAGATGCTTCGCATGGGACGCTGCGCGTCACCCGCGAAACGGTTAAAGGCCCGCCGCCGCCCGCGCCCGCGCGGTCACCTCCGCCACCCTTGCGACCGCCGCGGCTGCACCGTCCTTTAGGACCTGCTCGACATAGCCGGGATCATTCATCAGCTCGACACGCCGTTTGCGCGCTTCGCCGAACTCATCGAGGATCAGCTCGAACAGCGCCTGCTTCGCGTGGCCGTAGCCGAAACCATCTGAAGGCGGGTTTGCATATTTGTCACGCAGGTCCTTGGTCCGCTCATCCTCCGACCCGGCGATCGCGCTAAAAATCTGGAACGTCGTGTCCCGGCCCGCGTCCTTGGGCTGATCGATCGGTGTCGAGTCCGCGACGATCTTCATGACCCGCTTGCGCAGCGGCTTCTCGTCCATAAACGGGTCGATCCCGTTGTTGTAGCTCTTGCTCATCTTCTGCCCATCGACCCCCGGAACCGTCGCGCCGCTGTCGGCGCGGATCATGGCATCGGGGATCTTGAACACGGCCTTGGAGGGATCGTCAGCACTTCCGGGGGCAAAATGATGGTTGAACTTCTGCGCCAAGTCGCGCGTGATCTCGATGTGCTGCCGCTGATCCTCGCCGACCGGCACCAGGTCCGGGTCCACCGCGAGGATGTCCGCCGCCTGCAGGATCGGGTAGGTGTACAGCCCGATCGACGCGGGCAGGCCCCTGGCGGTCTTGTCCTTGAAGCTCGTCGCCTTGTCCATCATGTGTTTCGGGCACACGCACGACAAGAGCCATGTCAATTCACACACCTGCGGCACATCCTGCTGCAGATAAACGTTCGTTTTCGCGGGGTCGAGCCCGAACGCGAGGTAATCAATCACAACCTGCCGGGTGTCCGCCCGCAGCTGCGCCGCGTTACGCGATGAGGTCAGCGCGTGGTACGACGCGACAAACACGAACATCTCGTGGTTATCCTGCAGCCGGATGAACTGCTTGATCGCGCCGCAGTAGTTGCCGAGATGGAGCCGGCCCGACGGTTGCAGGCCCGAAAGCACACGTTTCATAAGGCGGGGATTGTAGCGTAAGTTAAAGGTCGTCTGGCAGGCGTTGTACTAACTCGCCGCGGTCGAAATCCGCGTCTTTTACGGCCGAGCAGAATTGATAGATCAATCCGGAGTCTTTGACGCCACGCGAAGATTCAACGCCGCTGGAAACATCAACCGCATAAGGGGAGCACGTATGAATGGCCTGGGCGACATTGCGGGGTGTCAGGCCTCCGGCGAGAATGAGCGGCTGGTAAGACCCGTAAGGCTCATGCTTGAGCTGCTTCCAGTCAAAGGTTTGTCCGCTCCCTCCTGTTAGCGTCGCGGATTCAGATGGAGGCGTGTCGATTAAGACGGCTTTGACAAGCGGGTGTTCTATCCATGAGTTGATCTCATCCTTTGTTCGGCTTTGCATCGCAAAGGCGCGGATAACAGATAGGCCAGTCAATTCGTCGAGGACCGCCAGCGATTCATGCCCATGGAGTTGGATTGTTTTAAGACCCGCCTCTTGAGCGATGTGCTTAATCTGATCCGGGGGGGAGTCCACAAAAAGGCCGACGGGCTCTACAAATGCCGGCAAGGCATCGGCGATACGCTTTGCCTGTTTGACTGTTATGTGGCGCGGCGACTTCTCAACAAACACAAGACCGATCGCGTCCGCACCCGCGTCCACTGCAGCGAGCGCGGTGTCTACGTCTTTAATGCCACAAATCTTGATCCGCGTCCGGCTCATATCGGGATATCGTCCTCTACTACAAACGAGTCGTCCGCGTCCGCCGGCCCGCCGATGCGTTCGAGGTTGGCGTACTGCAGCACAAGTGTCTTCCGGCCGTGCGTGTAGAAACGAACCGATGCCCGGGTGATCGAGCCCATCGCGCCGACGTCCAGCACGACGCCCTCGCCGAACTTGGGATGACGGACCTTCGTGCCCTTGGGGAACAGCGACGCCTGTTTGGCCGCGGTCGAGCGCAGTTCCCGTCCCGCGAACGGGTCGTCATCAGCGCCAAAGCCGTCGTCGTCCGGCTCGACAAACGACACCGCGTGCTCGGGCAGCTCATCGAAGAAACGGCTACGCATCGTCGCCTGGGTCTGGCCGAACACCGTGCGCGACCGGGCATGGGTCAGGTACAGGTGCCGCCCGGCCCTTGTGATCCCGACAAACGCAAGCCTACGCTCCTCTTCGAGCTCGCTCTCGTCTGTGTTCGCCCGCTGGTGAGGCAGCAAGCCGTCCTCGAAGCCGATCATCGCGACCGCGGGGAACTCCAGGCCCTTCGCGGCATGGAGGGTCATCAGCGTGACCTGGCCCTGGTCGGAGCTGACGCCGTCGATGTCCGCGATCAGCGCGATGCGTTCGAGGAAGGCCAGCAGCTTGTCCTGCAGCGGCGCGTCGGTCTCACGCCCGTCGCTGTCGGCCTCGATCTCGACGATGTACTCGGCCTCGAACTGCTGTGCGGACGACACGAGCTCGCCGAGGTTGGCCAGGCGGTCCTGGTCCGGGTCGGACTTGTCGTTGCGGTACGCGTCTTCGAGCCCGGATTCGCGCAGGACGCGCTCGACGAAGTAGCGCAGGCTGGTCCGCTCGGCTGTTTCATCGACGCCGTCTTGTTCAACCGTCTGCTTCCAGCCCCGCAGGGTCTTGTCGAACCTGGCGACCGCGTTCTGCGCACGCGTGTTGATGTTCGTCAGCACCAGCGGGTTGGCGAGGATCGTGTCCATCGCGGCGTTCTCGGCCAGCGAGTAGGCCTGCATCCGCTTGACCGTCGCGGCACTGATCCCGCGGGCGGGGGTGTTGATGATGCGCAGGAGGTTCACTTCGTCCGCCGGGTTCGCGATGGTGCGGAGGTAGGCGACGGCGTCCTTGATCTCCTTGCGGTCGTAGAACGCGGTGCCGCGCGCGATCTGGTAGGGCACGCCGCCGTCGCGGAGCGCTTCTTCCATCACACGCGACAGCGAGTTGACGCGATAAAACACGGCCATATGCCCCCACGGGACGCCTTGCTTGTCGTGCAGGCCGCGGAAGGTGTCCACGACCCAGCGGGCCTCGCCGCGCTCGTCGTGGTGGGTGACGATCTGGACCGGCTCGCCGTCGGGGTTCTCGGTCCACAGCTCCTTGTGCTTGCGCCCGCGGTTGTGGCGGATCAGGGCGTCGGCCGTGTTCAGGATCTGTCTTGTCGAGCGGTAGTTCTGCTCGAGCCGGACGATCGTCGGGTCGGGGTAGTGGTCCTCGAACTCGAGGATGTTGCGGATATTCGCGCCGCGCCAGCCGTAGATGGATTGGTCCGGGTCGCCGGTCGCCATGATGTTCTTGTGCTCGCTGGCGAGCGTGTTGGCGATCATGAACTGGGCGTGGTTGGTGTCCTGGTACTCGTCGATGAGCACGTACTGGAAACGCCCGCGCAGCTCGTCGAGCGCCTCGGGGTGCTGGCGCATGAGCTGGACAGTCTTCAAGAGCAGGTCGTCAAAGTCCAGCGCGCGGTTCTTCGTGAGGATCTCGGCGTAGCGCGTGTAGAGCTTGGCGACCGTGCGGTCGTAAAAGTTCGCCGCGTTCGTGGCGAACGCCTCCGGCCCAGTCAGGTCGTTCTTTGCGTTGCTGATCGCGGCCAATACGGTGGCGGGGGGGAAGTTCTTGCTGCTGATCTCCAGGTCCTCGAGCGCTTGTTTCATCGCCCGCTTCTGGTCGGCGGTGTCGTAGATCGAGTAGCCGGCCGGCAGGCCGAGCCGGTCGGCGTACTGGCGAAGCAGGCGGGCGCACAGGCTGTGGAAGGTGCAGATCGTCACCGCGCGGGTCTGCCGCTCGGTGAGCAGCGTGTCGATGCGCTCGCGCATCTCCGCAGCGGCCTTGTTGGTGAACGTGATCGCCAGCACGTTCCACGGCGCGACCCCGCACCGCTGGATCAGGTGCGCGACCCGGCGGGTGATCACCCGCGTCTTGCCTGAGCCGGGCCCGGCCAGCACAAGCAGCGGGCCGTCCAGGTGCACGACCGCTTCGAGCTGCGGCGCGGTCAGGCCGGCGAGCAGCGGGTCGTCCGTGACGGGCTGGGAATCCGTTGGCATGCGGGGAGTGTAGCAGGGCGGTCTTAGTTCAACGGCAGCCCGGTCTCGCTCATGCACGGGCCCATCCGTCGGGCTAGGGCGAGGGTCTTGCGGGTCTGTTCGAGGTGGCGCGCCAGACGGGCGAAACGCTTGAACACGCACGGCTCTTGGAGGATCTCGTACCGCTGCTCGTGGTCGCGCGACGCGGCTTGCCACGCGAGGTCCACCGCGACAGGTGTTGGCAGGTCCGGCGTCAGCCAGTTGCTGACATTGCGGATGCACGCGAGCTGTTGGAGGTCTTCGTCGCCGAGCATCTGCTCGAGCTGCTGCCGCTGCGACTCCAGGTCGATCTCCATCACGCCCTCTTCGGTCGGGCGGAGGACGGCCCGGCGGTAGCCGTCCTCGTGCGGCTCGATCTCTTCTTGGATGCGCGCCCGGGCGACGCCCTGCAGCAGGATGTTGTACCGCCCGTCGGGGAGCCGCTCGTGGTGGGCGAGGTAGCCGACGCAGACGTGTTCGCGGATGGCGGGGTTGCCCTCGTAGTCCTCGCGGTAGCCGTCGCCGGCGAAGGTCGCCATCGCGATCAGCCCGTCGGTGTCGAGCGCATCACGGGTCATCGCCCGGTAGCGCGGCTCAAAGATGTGCAGCGGGACCGTCGCGTGCGGCAGCAGGATGCACTTGGCCAGCGGGAACAGGCGGATCGGTCGGCTGAAATCGACGGTGAGGGTGTGGGCCATGGCGATCGAGCGTCCGCACAGTGCGATCGATACATCGACATTTATTCTAGGCGTTGCGTGTCTGAACAGCCGAGCATGTGAATCCGGGGCTTGGGTCAGATCCCGCCGCCCAGCTCCAGGTCGTTGCCCGTCTGTTTGGCCCCACGCCGGGCCTTGAGCTTGGGCGTGGGCAGGTCGGCGAGGACGCTGTGGTCCGGCGGGACAGAGTGCGTAATGAACACCGAGCCGGCGATCGTCGAGCGGGCGCCGATGACCGTGTCCCCGCCGAGGATCGTGGCGCCGGCGTAGATGGTGACGTCATCTTCGATGGTGGGGTGGCGTTTGCGGCCGCGCCAGGCCTGCCCACCCTTGGTGGACAGCGCGCCGAGGGTGACGCCCTGGTAGATCTTGACGCGGTTGCCGATGACGCATGTCTCGCCGATGACGACACCGGTCGCGTGGTCGATGAAGAACGACTCGCCGATGGTCGCGCCGGGGTGGATGTCGACGCCGGTCTCGTTGTGGGCGTACTCGGACATGATGCGCGGGAGCATCGGCACGCCGAGCTGGCAGAGCTTGTGCGCGACGCGGTGGATGAAGATCGCGTCGATGCCGGGGTAGCAGAAGACGGCCTCGTCCGTGCCCTTGGCCGCCGGGTCGCCGTCGTACGCGGCCTGGACGTCCTTGGAGATCGCCCGGCGGAGCATCGGGATCGCCGCCAACAACTCGTCGGTGATCTCGCGGGCCTTGACATCACAGTCGTCGCACTGATCGCCGGTGCCCTCGGCCTTGATGTTCTGGCCGTAGCGCAGCGCCTGGCGGACCTGCTCGTAGAGGACTTCGTCGAGTTCGTTCAAGAGCTCGCCGACGTGGAAGCGGACGTTGTCGGAGGTGATGCGTCGCTCGTCGAAGAAGCCGGGGAAGACGATGCGTCGGCCGAGCTCGATGATGCGGATGGCCTCGGCGCGGCTGGGCAGGAAGGTCGCGTCGATGTGCTGGGTGCGCTCGTCCTCAGGGTAGGTCTCAAGCAGGGCATCGACGACCTGTTCGAGCCGGGTCGAGCGGGTCAGGTCGGTCCGGGGGGCGTTCCGGGGATCGGTCTCGGGTTTGGAAGGCGGGGCCATAGATATATCGTAGCCCAGCCGCGCTGTGTTGGCGGTCGGCTTGGTGGTGGTGCTGTAGATTCCTTTGAACGCGTGCTACTCGAGGCCGACTTCGATCTGCAGGGCCTGGCCCGGCTTGAGCGTGCGTGCCCGCCCGGGCTTGATGATGATGGCCCCGTCGTCCGTGCGATCAAACGTGACGGGCTGGGCATCGATCTTGACGATGCGTGCGGCCGACGCGTCGGGCAGCTGGATCCGGATTGACTGGAGCGACAGGGTGCCCCAGGCGAGGCTGATCTCTGCGGTCAGCGTCTGATTGTCCAGCGACTGCCGGTAGCTGCCCCATCCCTCGGCGGCGGTAAATGCGCCGCGGAAGTTCTCCGGATCGATCTTGGGCGCAAAACCGATCGCGCCGCGCGGCCCGTGGTAGCTGAAACCGCTGGCGGCGAGGTAGACGCCGTAGCTGGACATCGCGCGGGTGTAGTGGTTGCCGTACTCGATCTCATTGAACGGGTTGCGGCGCAGTGGGGCTTCGGCGTATCGATCATGGATCGCCCGGCAAAGAGCAAGGCCCTCGGTGACCATGCCGGCCTCAATCAACTGCGCAGCGACGGGGTAAGTAAAGCCTGTCATGTTCTCGGAAAAGTAGCCCGCGACCAGGCCGTCCCAATCGTTGCCTTTGGATGGGACGGCCTCGCGGGCCCCGCCGTGCGGGAAGGTGCAGATGAAGGTGCCCGGCTCGTCGTCGTCCGCGTAGTAGCGGTGCACCTTGATGAGCGCGTCCTTGCGGTAGCTGTCGTTGCGGCGATAGAAGTTGTGGTTGAAGATCTGGGCCAGGGCCGAATGAGCCTTCTCCTGCGGGAACACCGGGGCGAGGTTGGCCTGCTGGGTCCAGTAGTTGCCCAGCAGCTGGTCGACGTGGCAGCCGATGTTGGTGTTGATCAGTTGCTCGCCATCTGTTTCGGGGTGCTGGACGAAATAGCCGTACGCCTCGTTGAAGGTGCGCTCCGCGAGGTTGACCTTGCCCAGCTCGGCGATGCGGTGGCACTCGTCGGCAAAGGCATCGTCGCCCATGTCGCGGGCCATCTCGGCGGTCGCGCGCAGCGAGGCGAGGTACAACCCGCTGTGCCAGGGGATCACGCCGTTCCAATACTTGTCAAGGGTGTGGTACTGCGGGCCCTCGAGCACGCCGTCGGGCACCTGGTTGCGCGCGTGTTCGGGGACGCGGGTGGCGAAGAAGCCCCGGCCCGCGTCCTGGTCGATCATGAACCGGACCGCGCGTTTCACCCGCGGCCAGACCGCCTTGAGGAACGCATCATCGGTGCTGGTCGTGTGCTCGCGGTAGGTGCGCAGGATCGTACCCGCGTGGCCATCGATCGCGTGGGGGATGCCGAAGTGCTGGCCGATACCCCACTCGGCGCGGTAGCGGCTGTACCCGAGGTTGTCGTCCCAGCCGGCGTTGAAGTCGGTCACTTCCCGCTGGGCGCGGGCGGCATCGGGGAACAGCCGGCCGAACGCCTGCTCGTAGTGCGTCACGTGCGTGCAGGTGCCCGGGCCCAGGTAGACGCCTTCCCAGAAATAAGTCCGGCCGTCCAGATCCTTGCGCTCAGCGTCGTGCATGCGGAACGCCGCGGTTGTTGCCAGGCAGTTGGTGCTGAGGAACAGGCGGTCCAACAGCCAGACCGGCAGCGTGCTGTCGTACCACGTATCGCGCCAGAGCCGGGTCGTCGTGGCTAGGTCTTCGTGATTCTCGGCCAGGTGGGAGATGACCTGCGCCGCGTTGTCGAACGTTTTGGTGTAGTAGTTGCGCTGAGCGCCCCGCCGGGTGATCTCGCCGGGGAACAGCGAGCCGAGCTGGCCGTTCTCGAAATGCCAGGCGACGGCGTAGCTGAACTCGGCCGAAGCACCCGGCGCCAGTGTCACCGTTTCGGAACGCAAGACGCCTGAGTTGTCGGGGATTGTGTCGCCGGCTTTATTCAGAGCAGGTTCCCACGATCCTGGCAGCGCATCGGTAGCGATGCTCAACGCCTTTCCGTCCAGCCGGGCAAACGCCATCGTCCCGGTGTCCGCCGCGAGGGTGCTGACCTGGCGCGGGGTGTCGGTCTGGATGAAGTCATCCGCCTGGATGTGACCCCAGCCGCCGGTCCGGGAATCGACGATACGGATCGTCGCTTTCTTGCCCTGGTACTGCGTGACGTCGATGTTCGCAGCGCGGTGGGTGTTGGTGTTCTCGCCTGTCGTGGTTGCGATGACTTTGCCGTCAACGATGACCTGCACCGCCGTCGCGCCGTTGACTTCGCCGCCGGCGACATTGGTGCCCGTGTACGAGCCGCCGGCGACGAGGAACGAGATGAACTTGCGCTTGATCTCGATCGCCGGGCTGGTCAGCGTGCCGGTCAGTTGGTCCGCCGCGACCGAGCTGTTTCCGACCCGTGTGTTGTGCGTGTTTGCGAGTTTAGCCGCCTGCGAGCCCACGATCGTCTGCCAGGCCGCCTGCTGTTTCTGGACAAACGGGCTGTCGCCGAACGCATCGCCCCGGGCGACCCAGTCGCCGTAGCCGTCCTCGAAGTCCTGGATCGTCTGGTCCTCGCGTGCGGAGGCCTCGGCGGTGGCTGCATCGGCGGACAGCAACAATCCCGCTATTCCTTCGATCTCTGACACACGGCCCTGCATCACGCCCGCCCGAACCGCCCGGCGGTTGCCCGCGTTCTCAAACCAGCCGCCGACGCGCACCTCGATCGGTTTGTCGGAGGTGTTCGTCAGCGTGTAGTGCATCACCGTCGCGGGCAGGCTCGACAAGTCGCTGTCCGTCGGCGAGAAAGGCGAGAACGCTTCCAGCTCAACCGCCACCGGCAGATCATCATCAGACAACCGGACCCGGCCGATCGGATACTCGCCACGGAACCTGACGTCCTTAAAGCCCCGCCCGTCGAGCATCACGGCCTGATCGTTTACCTCCAACACAAAGCCCGACGAAACCCCGCGGTAATCCTTGGGCAGCATCGGCGTGTTATAGAACTTGTCGCCCGGCCCGCCGGGGTTCAAGACCGCCTGGTTGAAGATGTCCCAGTACCACAGCCGCCCGTCTCCGCCGAGGTACAGCTGGCCCGCGTACAACCCGCCGACGGGCAGGCCGACGTAGTTCAACTCGTCGCCGGCATACCAACGCGGCTCGCCACGCTCGGTCAACGCGTCCACCCAGTCCTGACTAAAGCCCTTGTTCAGGAGGGCTTGTTCGGCGGGGTACTCTGTAGTCTGGGTGCATCCCGGCGTTGTATGAAACAGAAGTGTTATAGTAAGCAGGCTGCTCACGGCCGAACGTTTGATGGTGTTTTTCATTGGGATGGTTGTTGAACTTGTGATGTAGGTCAACTTCATCGTGTGAACAAGGCGGTTTGAGCCCGTCGTGCGCCTGGCACACTAGTCTAGAGCAGCTCAAGGATCTTTGTAGCGTATGCAAGCGGAGAGTCCCTCTAAGCAAGAGGGACTCTCCCCGTATCTCGTTGCGAGCAGAAAAAAACCCGCCGGTTGGCAGGTTTTTGTGGTGCGTCTGCACGGTTTCGGGAGGCCGTAAGGCGATGTCCCGAACCCCAATTCGAGGTGGGTGCTTCGCCGGGTCGTCCGGGCCTTCCACTCGATGGAGGCTTGGCCGTCGCGCCCAGTGCCCGCTCCCTTGGGGATCGACAGGTTCAGGAGCATTTGGCCTTAGGACCGGCCTCTCGAAACCTGTGCAGCCGACATGACTGATTATACATCGGTCATTCTACACGCGCCGCATGAGCGGGCCAATGCTTTCCTGTGATGAAATCGTTTCGATGTCAATCCGCACCGTTGTACGCCTGCGGGATGATCAGCTCCATGCCGACCTTGATCATGTCCGGGCGGGGGCCGATCTTGTCGCGGTTGCGGTTGTAGATCAGGTCCCAGGCCTCGGAGTCGCCGTAGAACTTCTCCGCGATGCCCGAGAGGTTGTCGCCCGGGCGGACGGTGTAGGTCTGGTCGTTGCCCGGCGCCGGCGGGGTGGCCTCTTCAGGCTCGGTCGCGCCGCCACTGAGGTCGGGCAGCACGATCACCTGATCGACCTGCAGGCGTTTGGGATCGACCGACGGGTTGGCTTGGGCAATGTCGAACCAGGCGCGCTCTTCGCCATACACAGCAACCGCGATGGAGGCGAAGGTGTCGCCGGGCTTGACGGTGTACGTGCGCGGCGTGCCGGCGGTCTCACGCGGCGCGGGGCGCTCGGTCTCCGCGGGGTCCGGCGTGGTCGTGTCGTCAGCTATGTCGGCGGTTTCAGTGCCGCTGGTATCCGGGCCGGGGCGGTCGTCGGTCGTGGTTACATCTTCTGTGGTGCCCGGTCCGGGGCGCTCGGTTTCGCCGGGTCCGGGCCTGTCGTCGAGGGCGAGACGGTTGTCGGGATCGCTTGCCGGGCCGGTGCCTTCTCCCGCGCCGGGCGTCGCGGTTGGCGTGTCGGTTTCATCCTCGTCGGGCACATCGATGGTGACCTCGCCGGGCGTCCGCTCGCGGCTGAGGCCGGGGCGTACGGGCTCTGGGTCCAAGATGCCCGGGCGGCTCGGGGGTGTTTTTTCGGGCTCGTCTGCGGTGGAGTCCGCGGGGCCCGGATCGCCGGACGCGGGCGTGTTCTTGGCCAACCCGGTGCCTGCGGGCTTCTCGTCCGCCTGCTCGCCGCCGCTGCCAGAAAGGACGTAATAGCCGATGACGGCGGCGAAGAGGACAAAGGCCCCGAGCAGGACGATCTTGTAGGACGCGTTCATGGTTCGGCTCCGCTGATCGTGAACGACTCAGTTTATCAGGATCATGATCAAGGGTCGATGGCCTGCTCGTTTCGCCGGCCTGCCTAGCCCGCCGGCCGCCGTCACCCGCCCGATCGCTTGACACCCCCCGCGCAGGCGGATAGCTTCCGCTTGTTCAACCTCTTACGGAGCACGCCGGATGGCAGGACAGGAATCGCGGCTGGTGATTGAGCAGGACGCCGAGGTCACGCGCGTCGGCTTCCTGGATCGCAACATCCTTGAGGAGGCGAGCATCCAGCAGATCGGCGAGGAGATCGGCTCGATCATCGATGCGAGCCCGAGCCCGAAGATCCTGCTGAACTTCGACAACGTCGAGCACCTCTCCTCCGCGGCGCTCGGGACGCTGATCACGATCAACAACGCGGTCAAGCGGCAGGGCGGCCAGCTGCGCCTGTCGAACATCGACCCGCAGATCTACGAGGTCTTCGTCATTACCAAGCTGAACAAGCTGTTCCAGATCCACGACGACGACGCGGCCGCGCTGGCCAGCTTCAAGTAACCCCGCCGGCACCCGGCCCGGTGCCACTCCCGGGGCCGCACTTCCAGGGGCCACCGTCGGCCGTGCCGGGCCGGACCATCCCCGCCCATGGCCGAGCCGATCTCCAAAACCTGGACCATCCGAAGCACCGTCGAAGACGCTGCCCCTGTGCTTGCGGACGTTCTTGAGATCATCCAGCAGCACGGCTACAAGCGCGAGGCCGTCTTCGCCGTCCGCCTCGCGCTCGACGAGGCCCTCGTCAACGCCGTGAAGCACGGCAACCAGAACGATGCTTCCAAGTCCGTCCACATCCAGTTCGACATCGACGACCAACAGATCGTCCTCCAGGTCGAGGACGAGGGCCCGGGTTTTCATCCCGCGGACCTGCCCGACCCGACCGCGGAGGAGAACCTCAGCCGGCCCAACGGCCGGGGCGTCATGCTCATGCGGGCGTACATGACCGACGTCGCGTTCAACGACAAGGGCAACCGCGTCATCCTGACCAAGCGGGCCGACTGCGAACGCCCGCATTCGGGATGAGATTGGGTCGCGCGCGATCGTTGCGTAGCCCGGATTGATGTGGATACAATAACTGCTTGCCTGTTCCCCCTTCCAAACAGTGTTGACCTTGCCCCCGGCCGACCCATTCACCGACGACCAGCCCGAGCCCGCCGGCTCCGACGACCCCGACTCTAGTCGATCCGACGACCCACTCCCGGGCCCGATCACTATCGATCTGGTGCTGAACACCGAGGAGCCCGACCCGCCGATCGCCGGTTGGTTGGACGGTTTGCTCCGCCGGGCGGTTGAACGGTGCGGCATCCGGCAGGCCGGCCTGACGCTCGTCATCGTTGAAGACGGCGAGATGGCGGAACTGCATGAGCGCTACACCGGCGTTGCCGGCACAACGGACGTGCTCACCTTCGACCTTACCGCACCGGCTGAGGGTGCTTCAGAACCCGGGCCGCCCACCGACACCCAAACTCTAGAAGCCGACATCATCCTCTGCATCGACGAAGCCCGCCGACAGGCCGAGCAGCGCGATCACAGCGAGCGCGAAGAGCTGTTGCTCTACGCGGTCCACGGCCTGATGCACCTGCTCGGCGAAGACGACCACACCGAAGCCGACTACCAACACATGCACGCCCGCGAGGATGCGCTGCTCAAGCAGCTCGGCGTCGGCCCGCTGTTCTATGACACCCGATCGTCAGACCCTAGACCCTAGACCCTAGACCCTAGACCCTAGACCCTAGACACTAGACCCTAGACCCTAGACCCCAACCCACCCATGGACGCAGTCTTCTTCCTCATCCTCGCCGCCCGCCTGCTCGGCTGCACCGCCGCGGCCTGCCCCGCCGCGCTCAAGACCTTCTCGCGCCGCCGGCTGACCGAGATGCTCGAAGAAGCGGGCAAGCCCAGGCTCGCCAAGGGGCTTGTCGATCAGCTCGATGCGCTGCTGCTCATGACCGGGGTCGTCCGCACCGCTTCGGGCATCGTCATCGCCTTCGGCGTGCTCTACGAGGTCAAGCTCATCGGCTGGTTCGATGAAACGCAGCCGGCTTATTACGCCGTCGCCTTTGCGATCGCCGCGCTGCTGCTGAGTATCTTTATCGTCGCGATCCCCGTGAGCTGGGCGCGTTACGGCCGGGAGACGCTGCTGAGTTTCACTGCGCCGACGCTGCTCATCCTCGTCACCGCGTTCAAGCCCGTCGCGGCGCTCCTGCATCTCTTCGACCCGCTGGTCCGCCGTATTTCCGGCATTGACCTGATCAACGGCGAAGACAACGACCTGTCCGACGATGTGCTCGACGCCATAGAAAAACATGACGACGCCGACGAGATCGACCAGACCCAGCGTGACATGGTCGAGGACATCATCGAGCTGGGCGACCGGTCCGCCGCGGAGATCATGACCCCGCGTACCGACATCGAGGGCATCGAGGTGGACGCGTCGCTGATGGATGTCCGCAGGGCGGTGCTCGACTTCGGCCACTCGCGCATCCCGGTCTACGAAGAATCGCTGGACCAGATCGTCGGCATCCTCTACGTCCGCGACCTCGTGCGTTTCGTCGGCGGGGACGAGGATTTCCACCTCCGCCAGCTCCTGCGCGACCCGTTCCTCGTGCCCGAGTCCAAGCCCGCGCTCGACCTGCTCGCCGAGTTCAAGCAGCTCAAGGTCCACATGGCCATCGTCCTCGATGAGTACGGCGGGACCGCGGGCCTGATCACGATCGAAGACATCCTCGAAGAGATCGTCGGCGAGATCCAGGACGAGTACGAGGAAGACGAGGTCGGCCCGACCATCACCGACATCGCCGAGGGCGTCTGGGAGCTGGACGCCCGCGTCGAGGTGCCGGACCTCGAAGACAAGCTGGACATCGACCTCCCCGAAGGCCGCGACTACGACACGGTCGGCGGGCTGGTCTTCGCCGAGCTCGGCCGGATCCCCGAAGTCGGCGACACGTTCGACTGCGAGGGCCACCGTGTCACAGTCACCGCCGCTGAGCGCACACGCGTGACCAAGGTGCGGATCGAGAAGCTGGTCGAATCCATCAAAACGGAAACTGAAGCGTGACCCACCCGCCCCGCTCGCTGAAGCGAGCGGGGCGAACCACTCTTAATCCTTTCCGTGCTCTACAATCCCGCACATGCCCTCCGGAATCAAGTTCTACAACTCTCTGACCAAGTCGCTCGATCCCTTCGAGCCGATCGCGCCGCCCGTTGTCACGATGTACAACTGCGGGCCGACCGTCTACGACTACGCCCACATCGGTAACTTCAAGTCCTTCCTCTTCGCGGATGTGCTTCGGCGGTTCCTCGAGCTCGCGGGCTACGACGTCAGGCAAGTCATGAACCTCACGGACGTCGGCCACATGACCGACGACTCAAACGCCGACGGCGGGGGGCAGGACAAGATGGCCGCGGCCGGCGAGCGCCTGGCCGAGGCAAAAAAGTCCGGCAAGCTCCCCGAGGGCGCCGACCTCGACCCGAACGACCCCTACGCCATCGCCAGGTTCTACGGCGACGCGTTCATCGAAGACGCCAAGCTGCTCGGTATCAAGGTCGCCTCCGAGCCGGCACACCTGCCGCGCGCGACCGACCACGTCACCCACATGCAGGCGATCATCAAGACGCTGATTGATAAGGATCACGCCTACGTCGCGGCCGACGGCGCGGTGTACTTCAGCGTGCAGTCTTTCCCCGAGTACGGCCGGCTCTCCGGCAACACGCTCGAAGACCTGCGCGGCGGGGCGGGCGGGCGTGTCAGTGCCGACAACCAGGCCGTCAAACGGCACCCCGCCGATTTCCTGCTGTGGAAGCCGGACGACAGCCATCTGATGAAGTGGGACAGCCCGTGGGGCGCCGGCTACCCCGGTTGGCACATCGAGTGCTCGGCGATGGCCAAGGCCGTGCTCGGGCAGGACGTCATCGACATCCACACCGGCGGCGAGGACAACATCTTCCCTCACCACGAGTGCGAGATCGCCCAGTCCCGCGGCGCGAGCGGGAAAGATAGCTTCGCCCGCTTCTGGATGCACGGCCGGCACCTCATGGTCGAGGGCCGGAAGATGTCCAAATCCAAAGGCAACTTCTACACCGTCCGCCAGGTCCTGGACGGCGCGTTCACCGGCCGATCGGTCGATCCCGCGGTGCTGCGGCTCGAGCTGGTCAAGGCGCACTACTGCTCGCAGATGAATTTCACGAAGAAGGGCCTGGAAGACTCGGCCAGCGCGGTGAAGAAGGTGCGCCAGTTTGCGGGGTCGGTCGGCTACAAGCCCGGCGGCGCGATCCGGGCGGGCGTGAAAAAGCGCGTGGCGGGTATTGAACATCGCGCGGTTCATGATTTTGTTGCTGCGCTCGCAGACGATCTGAACACGGCCGGGGCGCTCGGTGCCTTGTTCGCTTACCTCAACGAGCCGTCGGATGATCCCGCGGCCAGCCATGCACTGCTCGCCGCGTTCGATCAGGTGTTCGGCTTGCTCGGCTCGGCGGAGCCTGCTTCAGCAGGCGGGACAGACACCTGGGCAAACACGAAAATCACCGAGATGAACCAAGCGCGTGCAAGCAAGGACTGGCCGAAGTCCGACGCGATCCGCGACGAACTCGAAGCCGCGGGCTACGAAGTCAAGCAAACCAAGGACGGTGCAGTTGCTACGAAGAAGCTGGCCTAACGTGCCGCGGGCGACGCGCAGCGTCCCGAGCGGGTCGATTGAGATGTATCAAACGGGACGCCGCGCGTCGCCCGCGACACGTTAGACATGGATGTCTTTAGTCAATCACTTCAACGCCCTCATACGCGTACAGCGACGCGATGAACTCCTCGATCGGGCGCATCTCGGCGATCGCGAAGTGGTACGGGCAGTCCAGCCGGGCCTGCAAGAGCTCGATCGCGGCGGGCAGGGTCTCGACCGTTGTCGCGCACAGCAGCTCGCCGTCCTCGAAACGGATCGGCAGGATCAGGCGGTCCCACGCGTCCTTCGCCGAGATCAGCCGCAGGCACTGGGGGTCGAACTGTTCGGTGGCGAGCGAGGCCTGCGGCGACCGCCGGGCGATCTGCTCGGCCAACGCCATCATCACGCTCGCCGCGCTGATCTCAAACAGCTCCTGAGCGATCCGGCCCAGCGGTTTCTCCGTTCCCTGCTGGGCCTGCAATGCCTGATCGACCTGTTCGGGGTTCATCACCCCTTGCTGGATGAGGATCTGTCCGATCAGGTCGTTGTCCATCGCTTTGCTCCATCGCGGCCGGCCTGGTTGAGCGGCTGTGCCTTGCATATCCGGAAGATCGGCACAGCGGCGCGCGGGCATTAAACAACACCCACGCAATTCACAAGGAAAGACGTTCAAGCGGGGCAAGGTGTTGCGCTTGTCCGGTCGGCGGTCCAATAAAGATGGGTGTTTACTGCCGCTGTTCGGACTCTGCTTTCGTCACACGGTACGCGCCGGTGAGGTAAGGCAGACCGCTGAGCACGGTGACGACGACGGTTGTGTAGATGAGGATGTCGCGCGGCAGGAGCAGCTTGTCGGCGAACTGGAACTCCGAATCGATCAGGTACACGGTCAGCAGCACCGCCGGGACGACAACGGACTGGAGGATCATCTTCAGCTTGCCCCAGAGGTTTGCGCCGAATTGGTGGCCGGAGCCCTCGAGTTCCCCGCGGATGCCGGTGACCAGTAGCTCGCGGGCGAGGATCACGACGACCATCCACGGCCAGACGCCGGACTGTTGCTCAAACTTCACGCCGGCGAATATGTTGTCTTCAAACAGATCGATCTGGTGGGTAAACCCCGGCCCAGCGAGGAAGCACAGGGCCCCGAGGATGAGCACCTTGTCGCAGAACGGGTCCATGATCCGCCCGAACTTGGACTCGACCTGCCACCGCCGGGCTAGCGCGCCGTCGAGCACATCGGTCAGGGCCGCGGCGATGAAGACCCCGATCGCGGGCAGCAGGACCCAGAACCGCTCATCATCGAAGCGGTACCAGGCGAGCATGACGAAGAACACCGCCGCGAGCACCAGGCGGAGCATCGTCAGGAGGTTGGGGATGTGCCTGCGTGCGGGCATTGCGCGCATCGTACCGCAGTTAACGCCCTGTGGTGGCTACCCCGGGCGTTCTTTCGCGGAAGCTAAACCAGCCAACCTGCCGGTGCACCAGGCCCACTGGAAATTGTACCCGCCGATCCGGCCGTCCACATCAAGGATCTCACCGCACAGGTACAGCCCGTCGCAGGCCTTGCTCGCCATCGTCGTGGTCTGCACCTCGTTGACCGGCACGCCGCCCGCGGTGACCTCGGCGTGCTTGAACCCGCGGTCGCCCACGACCGGCAGCGGCAGGGCGGTGAGCGCGTGGCACAGGGCCTTGCGGTCGTCCTTGCTCAACCTCGAAAGCGGCTGCGCGGCCTCGACCCCGAGCTGGCGCTCCAGCAGCGCATCAACAAACCGGTCCGGCAGCCGCCGCTTCAGCGGCGTGCGGATCGCCTTGGTCGGTTGTTGTTGCGCCTGCTCAAGCAACCAATTGTCCAAGGATTCAAACGATTCGCCAGGCATCACACTCGCCGTCAGCTTCCGGGGGGCCTGGTCGGCATAGTCGCGCAGGTGCCGGCTCATGTCCATCGCCGCGGGCCCGGTCACGCCGAAGTGGGACAACAGCAACGGGCCGGCCTGCTTGTAGAGTGCCTTGCCGGTCTTGCCGCTAAGCGTCAACTCGACGTCGATGGTGATGCCAGATAGCTGCGTGAGCCAGTGTCCGGCTTCAAGGTTCAGCGGCACGAGCGCGGGCCAGGTCTCGGTGACCGTGTGGCCGAGGGACTTGGCGAGCGTGTAACCGAAGCCATCGGACCCGGTGGAGGGCAGGGCCTTGCCGCCGGTCGCGAGGATGATGCGTCTGGCGTGCAGGGGGAGTTGGCCTTCGATGCTGATCTTGAATATGCGGGCGTTGGTGGGATAGGCATCTTGCCTGTCGTCAGGCCGAAGGCCTGAATCACTACCCCTGTCAGTGTTCGGTTGATTCACGGCTTCGCCGTGACGACAGGCTGGAAGCCTATCCCACCTTTCAATACTCAACACTCGGCTGTTGGTTCGCAGTTCGACGCCCGCATCATTCACCGCTCTGAGCAGGGCGTCCAGCACCGTACGGGCCTTGTCGGTTGTCGGGAAGAGCTTACCGGTGTGCTCACGCTTCAGCTCGACGCCGAGTTCATTGAAGAACGCGGTTGTTTCTTTGACAGAGAATGACCTGAGGACCTTCTTGATCGTATTATTCGATACCCCGCCGAAGTAGTCGGCGGTGGTCACGACATCGTGCGTCACGTTACAGCGTCCGCCACCAGCGATGAGGATCTTGGCGCCAATCTTCTTAGCACCGTCCAGCAGAACGACCCTTGTGTCAGGCGGGGCATGGCGGCCCGCAAAGATCGCGGCCATCAGGCCCGCGGCGCCGGCGCCGATGATGGCGAGGTCGCAGGTGGTGGTCTGTTGCTCGCTCATCGGGTCGGGGTGCCACATAACTGTCGAAGGCAGCTATGTGTGAGCTTACCTATCGCGTTTCATCCGCCCTTAGCCTGCTAAAGCAAGTTGTGTGGCACCCGGCGGTCTTTGATACGACTGTAGAGTTCACCGAAGCCGAGAGAATCGTTCCAATGATCTTCCAGTTTGAAGCCATACTTTTCTTCGAGATCGATCGCGAAAAACTCCAGTTCTAGATTATCGCTGAGGCCAGGCGTGACGGCGCGGTACAAATCCATGATCTTGACATCTGGCCCAATGCGGAGCCATCGGTCTTTATCGAGACAAAATGCTTCATGAACAAGGCGAAGAAAGGCGCGAATATCTTTAGCTCGGCTGTTCGGATTGAGCCGGAACCATGCAAATCCTTGGCAGTTCGATGAGCAAACTTGATTCAGGCGCTTCGTTTCAATAATCGCTAATCGGAGGCTGTTTGCCAGGATAAGAATTGCTATAGAGAACAAAATGATGCTTATCGTCAGCATGGTTCGGTTGTCCGCTTAGCAATTACTTCAGATCATCCATCGACAGCCCGCCGAGGCCGACGCCGCCGAGGTCCATGCCGCCCTTGAGGTTTTCTTTGGGCTGCTTCTTCGCGGTGGTCTTGAAGAGCTTGACTTCTTCCTGGCCCTTGCCGCCACGGCCACCACGGTCGCCGCCCTTGGGGCCGGACTCTTTGCGGAGGCTCAGCGCGATCTTGCGCTTGTCGGTGTCGATGGTCTTGATGCGGAAGTTCTTCTCGTCACCGACGTTGAGGATGTCGGTGACGAGCTTGACGCGCTGCTCGGAGAGCTCGGAGATGTGAGCCAGGCCCTCGACGCCTTCCTCGAGCTCGACGAACGCGCCGAAGTCCTGCACGCTGACGACCTTGCCCTGCACCCAGGAATCCTCGGCGTATTTCGCGACGGCGTCGGCCCAGGGGTCGCCGGCGACCTGCTTGAGGCTCAGCGACATCTTGCGCTTCTTCGGATCAAACGTCAGCACCTTGAGCTGCAGCACCTGTCCGACGCTGATGACGTCTTCGCACTTGTTGATGCGCTTCCAGCTGATCTCGGAGATCGGCAGCAGGGCCTCGACGCCTTCGGCGACGGAGACGAACGCGCCGAAGTTGGCGGTGCGGATGACCGTGCCGTTGACCTGCTCGCCGACGCGGATGTCGCCGGCCCGGGTCTCCCAGGGGTCGGGCTGTACCTGCTTCATGCCTAACGCGATCCGGCCTTTGCCCTTGTCGATCTTGAGGACCTTGACCTGGACGTCCTGGCCCTTCTTGACGATGTCGCCGGGCTTGTGGACGTGCTGGTAGGACATGTCCGAGACGTGGCAGAGCCCGTCGACCCCGCCGATGTCGATGAACGCGCCGTAGTCCATAACGTTGGAGACCTTGCCATCGAGGACGGCGCCGACCTCAAGGGTGGCCATGAGCTTGTCTTTGGACGCCTTGCGGGCGTGCTCGAGGAAGGCCCGCCGGCTGAGCATGACCTTCTTGTGTTTGCGGTCGACTTCGGTGACGGTCGCGTCGACCTTGGTGCCGACGAAGGGCTCGAAGTCCTCGATGTGGTGCAGGTCCACCTGGCTGGCGGGCATGAAGGCGCGGATCCGGCCGACGAGCTCGAGCTCGAGCCCGCCCTTGTTGTGGCCGGTGACGCGGGCCTCGACGACGCTGCCCTTGTGGATCGTGTCCCAGGTCGTGCGGGAGATCGCGCCCTCGCGCGAGAGGAACATCAGGCCCTGGCCCTCATCGATGTGATCGACGACGAAGTCCATGATCGACCCGAGGCGCGGGGCGCGCTCGAACTGTTGCAGCGGGACGACGCCCTGGAGCTTGCCGGTGTCGCCGCTGATATCGACGAAGACGTCCTCGCCGCGGATCGCGGAGATGCGGCCCCGGCGGATCTCGTGGTGGACGGGTTGTTCTTCTTCGGGGGATGCGTCTGAGGCCCCGGCTGCTGCAGCGGCCTCGGCCTGATCCATGAGCTGTTCGACGCTCTGGTCGCCGAGCGCGGCCTGGACCTCGGCGTCGAGGTCCGCGGCGGTGGGCGCGGGGGTTACTGTGGGCTCGGCAGGAGCGGATTCGGCTGTCGCCGCGGAGGGTGCTGGTTCCGGCGTCGGTGTGCCGTGCACCTCCGGCGCGGGCCGGGGGTTCTCGCTTCCGGGGGCAGGCGGGTTCGGTTCTTCGGTCGGGTTCATCGCGTGGGTCCGGGCGGGGCTCGGGCCTGTGTAAGGAGTGGGCTGTGCGCGAAGCGCTACTGTACCTGCCCGGCGGGCCGTGTGCTAGGCAGATCGGTCAGGTCTTGGTGAATCCGCTGGGCCGGCTGATGTACGGGCTGCCGCGGACGGCGAACCGCAGGGGCTTGTCGGCCCAGTCGCCGCTGCTCTGGATGCCGATGCGCGGGCCGACGGCGATATTTTTGTTTGGCAGCGCGCGGGTCCGGGCCCGCTCCAGCCAGAGTTCATCGCTGGTAATCAGGTCGATCCCGTCGAGCGCCCGAGCGATGGCGAAGGCCTTGCAGAGCTTGGCGGGGCCGGAGCACAGATTGGTGTCATTCGGAAGGGGTTTCGCGGGGTTCGGCTGACGGAGAAGCCGCATCGCTTGATGGCCTTCGATCGGCTGGAGCGCGCGGATCAGCACGGCCTGGGGACAGTGCTCGTCGCGCGTGACGACGTTCATGCAGTGGTGCATGCCGTAGGTGAAGTAGACGTACGCGTGGCCGGCCGGGCCCCACATCGACTGGTTGCGCGGGCTGCGGTGATGGTTATAGGTGTGCGCCGCGCGGTCGTCCGGGCCGAGGTAGGCCTCGGTCTCAACGATCAGGCCGGACAACCGCGTGCCGTCTTTCAGTCGGCGGACGAGCAGTTGCCCCAGCAGCGCACGCGCGACGGTGACCGTGTCACGCCGACAAAATGATCGTGTCAGCCGTGGCAGCGATTCGGCCGGCGGGTCAGGCAGCAGCACCATCGGCCTCGGGCTTGGCGGCGGGTTTGGTCGAGTTTTGATGGTTTCGTTTCGGCGCCGGGCCGAGCCAGCCCAGCAGCAGGTCTAGCACGACGCCCACCACAAACGTGAGCAGCCCGGCGGTGATGAAGAGCGAAGCGGGTTGACGCGTCACGGTTACGAGGCCTCGGCGAACATCGGTCTCGCTTGGGCTTTGTACCAGGCCCAAAACGTATTCGCTGCGCCGGCCGTCCGCGTGGTAGGCGCTGTATGTCGGCGTGTTGCTGAGGTCTTCGAAGGTAAAGGCTGCGGGCTGCGTGATAGTCCCGCCCGCGTCGGCGTCGGCGATGTAAAGCACCGGTATGCCCGGACGCACGTCGCCCTGTGTCGTCAACGCCATCGCGAACGGCAGCTTCCGGCTCACCGGGCGGAACGCCAGGCCGATCTGGCCGCGGCCCTCGACCGAGAAGAAGCGCGTGGGCGCGATCACATCCGTGCCTTCGGGTTCAAACGGCAGCCAGGCGGTGGTCGTGGTTGTGCCCGTGTCGGTGTCGGTCGTGATCTCAACGGCGAGCAGGGCGTTGGACGGGTACGGCAGGGCGGTCTGGTTGCGTCCGCCGGTCGGCGTCGGTGTCGCGGTCTGTTGACCCTCTTCGTTTTCGCTAAGCGTGCCGTCGGCAACGTAGGCGGTCGGGACGATGCGCGTTTCAAACCCCACGGTCGCGGCCAGCGCCGGGTCCTTGTGCAGCTTGATGGATGGCATCGCTTCGCCCGTGGCGTCGTTCCAACGCGGCAGCCGGTCGAGCGGGACCTGGACCGGGTCGGCACCGCTGACCATGACGACCAGGACGCGCTCGGTCGGGTCGCCGAAGCGCGTCGTGTAGGTCAGCGTCAGCGGGTCGGGCTTGCCGCTGGCGTCGCTTGGCGAGACGGGCACCGCCGCGACGCCGGTCGTCTGCTGGTTGAACGCCCACGACTGGCTGACAAGGATGATCGCCAGCCCGAGCACGCAGACCATGCGCCCGAGGCTGTCCATGCGCCAGGGCAGTCGGCGGAAACCGGCCCACAGGATGACCGCCGCCAGCAGCCAGGCCCCGGTGATCAGCGGCCAGCCCGTCAGCACCTGCTGTTGGGTCGCATCGATCAGGCGGTGCTGCCAGAGGTAGCGCCCGCCGACGGGCACGAGCGCGAACGCAACGGTGCCGGCGACGAAGAGGCTAAGCGTCATGATCAGCCACCACGAGCTCATCGCGCGCGTCAGCCAGCGGACCGGGGCTGGCAAGGCGCGGTCCTGCTCGAGCACGTGCTGGTAGTGGGGGTTGGGCATGGTGGATCGGTAGCGAATCGATGAGTATACGTCTGATGAAAAATAGCGGTCGCGGCTATTTTCACTGCCTGATCCGTCGTCCCGCCGATGACACCCCCATGCTCACGCCCGTCCAACTGCTGGGCCTCGCCGCCGCCGGTGCCGCGGGCACGCTCGCGCGTTACGGCTTG